>CAJXIC010000005.1 GCA_913054385.1 uncultured Pseudomonadota bacterium | reverse complement strand
AAAAAACTGCTCCAGGTGGCGGCGAGGCTCCAGCGCCGCACGGGGGTGCCGATCTCGACCCACACCCTGGCGGAGAACCGCTCGGGGTTGGCGCAGATCGAGGTCTTCGAAGAGGAGGGGGTCGATCTCTCTCGCGTCGTGATCGGTCACTGCGGCGATTCCGACGATCTCGACTACCTGGGCGAGATCCTCGAGCACGGCTGCTTCATCGGGATGGATCGCTTCGGGCTCGAAATGATCCTCCCGACGGCGAAGCGCGTAGCGACCATCGCCGAACTCTGTCGCTCGGGCTACGCCGGCCAGATGGTGCTCTCGCACGATGCTTGTTGTCATATCGACTTCTACCCGGACCAGGGCATGCGCGCGTTGGTGCCACTCTGGAACTTCCGCCACATCCCCGATGACGTGCTACCCGCTCTGCGAAAAGCGGGCGTCTCGGAAGAAGACGTGCAGACGATGACGGTGGGAAACCCGCGGCGGGTGCTCGAAAAGCGCGACGCGTACTAGCGGAGAGGGAATACAGACCGTGAAGTACTGGCAATCGATCTCCTTCAGCGAGATCGATCAATACGTCGAGGTCGCGAAAGTGGCCGAAGCGTGCGGCTTCGAAGGCGTCTTCCTCTCGGACCACCTGGTTCATCCCGAGCACCTCGAATCGCGCTACCCCTACTCGGCCGACGGCAAGCCCGATTTCGACGCCACCACCGAGTGGCCCGATTGTTTTTCTGCCTTCGCGGCGATGTCGGTGGCGACGACGAAGCTGCGTTTCGCGACGCTGGTCCACATCCTGCCGCTGCGGCATCCCTTCGAGGTGGCGAAATCCGTGGCGACGGCTTCGGTGATTTCCGGCGGCCGGGTGGCGCTCGGGGCTGGCGCTGGCTGGATCAAGGAAGAGTTCGACATGCTCGGGGTCGACTTCGGCAGCCGCGGGCGACGCATGGACGAGTCGATCGAAGTGCTGCGCCTGCTCTGGAGCGGCGAGAGCGTCGAGCACCACGGGGAGTTTTTCGATTTCCCAAAGGTGCAGATGACACCGGCGCCGCCCACCCCGGTGCCGATCTGGATCGGCGGCATCAACCCCCGGGCGCTGCGCCGCGCGGCGCAGCGCTGCGATGGCTGGCTGGGCGCTGGGAACACCCTCGAGGACGCTCTCGGGATCGCCGACGAGTTGCTGCGGTTGCGCAAGGAAGCCGGGCGCGAAGGAGAGGCCTTCGAGATCGTGGCTCCGCTCTTCGAGCCGACCACGCCCGAGGTGCTGCACCAGCTCGAAGATCACGGGGTCACGGCGAGTGTAAACTTCCCCTTCTTCTACTCGATCGGTCCGCGCTCGAGCCTTGCGCAGAAGCGGGCGGTGATGGAGCAGTACGCGGAGACGGTGATTCGCGGAGGCTGAAGCGAAGGGCCCGACCGATTGTGAAAGCAAACACGAAAGCGCCCGGCGTGCATGGCATGCCGGGCGCTTTCTGGTTCGGGGCGGCGCGCCCGGGGGCGCACCGCCTTGGAAAAGGGATCAGGCGTGGGGTCCGTAGGCCGCCTCCGAGTGCTCCGCTAGATCGAGCCCCAAAGCCTCTGCGTCGGCATCGACCCGCAGATCGCCCATTACGGCCTTCATGGCGTAGAGGATGACGGCGGTGGCGACGATCGCGAAGACCGCTGTGAAGGCGATGCTGATCACCTGGGTGAGGACCTGTCCGCCCCAGCCCTGGTCGGTGGTCTCCCAGATGAAGAGCCCCGTGGCGAGTGCGCCCCAGGCCCCGCCGACCCCGTGGACGCCGAAGACGTCGAGCGAGTCGTCGTAACCGAAGGCGGGCTTCAGCATCGTGACGGCGATGTAGCAGACGATCGCCGACCCGGCGCCGACGAGAATCGCACCGCCGGGGCTCACGAAGGCGCATGCCGGCGTGATCGCCACCAGTCCCGCGACGGCGGCCGTGGCCGCGCCGAGCACCGTGGGCTTGCCGCGGTGGGCCCATTCGATCAACACCCAGACCAGCACGCAGGTCGCGGCTGCGGTCTGGGTCGTGAGGAATGCGAGTCCAGCGGTTCCATCGGCTGCCAATTCACTGCCGGCGTTGAAACCGAACCAGCCGACCCAGAGCAGCGATGCGCCGATCACCGTGAAGGTGAGGTTGTGGGGCGTCATCTGTTCACGGCCAAAGCCCTGTCGCTTGCCGAGGATGATGCAGGCGGCGAGTGCCGAGAAGCCGCTCGACATGTGGACCACCAGGCCGCCGGCGAAGTCGAGGGCGCCGGACTCACCGATCCAACCCCCGCCCCAGACCATGTGCGCCAGCGGGCAGTAGACCACCAGCACCCAGACCGTGATGAATACGAGGTAGGCGCTGAAGCGCATGCGCTCGGCGAAGGCACCGAGCATCAGGGCCGGCGTGATGATCGCGAACATGCCCTGGAACATTACGAAGACGTAGGCCGGGATCGTTCCGTTCACAGTTTCGGGTCCCATCCCGGAGAGCAGGAACTCGTTGGTCAGGCTTCCCCAGAAGGCGCCTTCTCCGCCGAAGGCGATCGAGTAGCCGACGACCACCCACACGACACCGATCATCCCCGCGGCGATCATGCACTGCATCAATACAGAGAGGACGTTCTTCGAGCGAACCAGTCCGCCGTAGAAGAGGGCCAGCCCCGGCAGCGTCATCATCAATACGAGCGCCGTGGCGGTGAGCATCCAGGCGGTGTCACCGGAGTCGGCCACCGGTGTCACCGCAGCCTCGACCACTTCCTGCCCGAACGCCGCCTGGACGCCAAAGAGCAACATGAGGGGAAGGGCCAAGCCCAGGGCTCGTCCGATCCGGTTCGAAAATTCACGCATTCGCTGGTTCCTCCCGGGGAAGGCGCGGGAGGGAACCCGCGGACTTCCAGTTTTCTGAAACTCGCCCGAGCACAGCGACGTACGATCTGAGGAGGGTCGATGCACCACGGCGAGAGATCTGGGTCCCCGAAGGAGCAAGACCTGTGCCACGAATTGCCCAGCTGAAGGGGTTCCTGTTCGCATCTAGCGCCCGTGCTGTGCGCGGCTGCCCAGCCTTTGTGCAGATTCGTGCCCAAATACTGGGCGCAAGGCCCCGAACCCCAAAACGGGGACGCGCCAAAACGGGGACGGGTTTTCTTTTTTTCCTTTTCGAACCGTCGGGGAGGCTGCGAACCGCGTTCGGGCTTCGAAAAGGAAAAAAGGAAAACCCGTCCCCGTTTTGGCGTCCCCGTCAGCGCGGGAGCGGGACGACCTTGGCGCCGCGGGCTCGCTGCGAGGGACCGGTGCGGACATCGGGTGCGCCCATGCGGGCGGCATCGGCGGTGTGGTCGTCCGGTTGGCCCTGGGATTCGCGCTCCGCCTGGACCCGCGCTTCGTAGTGGACGATCTCGCGTTCGAGATCCTCCGCACTCCAGCCGAGGGGGTGCGCCATGATGGCCGCCGCCGGGCGCGCCGCCGCCAGGCCGCGGTCGAAGGTCTCGACCGAGATTCGGGTGCGGCGGGTGAGCACATCGTCGAGGTGGAGCGCAGCCTCCCTGGTGACGGCCTGATGGATTTCGACGCGGAGATATTCCGGCGCGCCTTCGAGGGGCTCGCCAAGAAGCGGGTCCTCGGCCATCGCCTCGAGCAATTCGTCGATGGCCGATCCATAACGCAGCAGCAGGTGCTCGAAGCTCGCGAGGGAGAGCCCCGCCTTTCTGGCGGCGGCGACTCGACTGTTCCATGCGGCGTGCCAACCCTCGGCGCCAACCAGCGGCACGCGCTCGGTGCAACTTGCGGGGATTTCCCGGCCGAGGTGCCTGGCGACGGCGTCGACGGCGTCGCGCGCCATTACCCGGTAGGTCGTGTATTTACCGCCGGCGATCGTGAGCAGCCCGGCGGCGGGTTCCGAGACCGCGTGCTCTCGCGAGAGTTGCGATGTGGCATCGCTCTCGCCGTAGAGCAGCGGGCGCAGGCCGGCGTACACCCCCTGGATGTCGTCGTGGACGAGCGGGTGGACGAGCGCTTGGTTCACGACCTCGAGCAGGTAGTCGACGTCGCGGCGACTCGCGGCAGGGTGCGCGAGGTCGAGGTTCCAATCCGTGTCCGTCGTTCCGATGATCCAATGTTGCTTCCACGGGATCACGAAGAGCACGCTGGTCGCTGTGCGCAGGACGAGGCCCCCGTCGATGTCGATGCGATCGCGCGGGACCACGAGGTGGACGCCCTTCGAGGCGCGCACCCGCAGGTCGCCGCCGCCGACCTGCGATTGAACCCGGTCGGTCCAAACGCCGGTGGCGAGGATCACCTGGCGGGCCTGGACTTCGATCTCGCGCCCGCTTTCGAGGCACTGGACCCGGGCCCCGATCACCCGGCTTCCCTGCTTCAGGAAATCGGTCTGCCGGACGCTCGATGCCAGGCAGGCTCCCGAGCGCGCGGCGGTCCGTGCCAGCGTGAGCGTGTGACGGGCGTCGTCCATCTGCGCGTCGAAGTACTCGATCGCCCCCGAGTAGTGCGTCGTGCGCAGGCCCGGGTAGCGGCGCTGCAGGTCGGCGAGCGAGAGGCGCCGGCGGCGCGGGAGGCTGCGGCGGCCTCCGATCCAGTCGTAGAGCAGTGTGCCGGCGCTGAGATAGAATCGCTGCCAGCGGCTCTTCTCCAGCGGGATCGCGAAGGAGACCGGCCGCGCGAGATGCGGGCACAGCGTGTCGACCATCAGTTTTCGCTCACGCGCGGCTTCGCGAACGAGTCCGAACTCGAACTGTTCCAGGTAGCGCAGACCGCCGTGGAAGAGCTTGCTCGAGCGGCTCGAGGTCCCGGACGCGAAATCGCGTTGCTCGACGAGCGCCACCGAGAGGCCGCGGGATGCGGCGTCAAGGGCGGTGCCGCAGCCGGTGACTCCGCCGCCGATCACCAACACGTCGAAGCGTTCGTCGGCCATCCGCTGCAGCGCGGCGACTCGTTCTCGCGGTCCGAGTTGGGAAGACGGCATCGGCTGGCCCCCCCCTGCTGACAGGTGGCCCGGCGAGGCGGCGTCCGGGCGGACGCCGCACTCGACTGGTTAGTTCGAGGGCGGCCCGGTCGGCACGTCCTTGAAGGCGATGCCCTTGTCGAGCCGGACTTCCGGCGGCAGGCCCAGGACGCGCTCGGCAATGATGTTCCGCAGCACTTCGTCGGTCCCGCCGGCGATGCGCAGGCCGGGGATCGCCAGGAAGCGGTCCTGCCACAGGCTCGTCGTCGGGTTCGAGGCGTCGTGCACAATGCCCGCCATGCCGGCGAGCTCGATCCCGAACTCGGCCAGGTCCTGCACCATGACCCCTCCGATGAGTTTGCCCAGGCTGGCCTCGGGCCCCGGGGTCTGCCCGCGCGAAAGCGCGGTGAGCGTGCGGTTTCCGGTGAACTGCAGGCCCTTCGAGCGGATGTAGAAGTCCGCGAGCTTCCCGCGAACCGCCGCGTTTTCGATGGCCGGGCGCCCGTCGATCTCGATCTCGCGCGCAGCGCGGATCAGGTCCGCCGTGTTGCCGGCGCCGCCACCACCACCGATCGAGGCGCGCTCGTTCATCAGCGTCGTGATCGCCACGCGCCAGCCGTCGCCCACGGCGCCGATGCGGTTGGCGTCGGGGATGCGGACGTCGGTGAAGAAGACCTCGTTGAAGCCCTGGCCGCGGTTGATCTGGGTGATGGGCCGGATTTCGATCCCCGGCGAGTGCATGTCCACCACGAAGTAGGTGAGCCCCGCGTGCTTGACGGCATTGGGGTCCGAGCGCAGTACCAGGATGCCCCAATCGCTGAATTGGGCGCCGGTCGTCCAGATTTTCTGGCCGTTGACGATCCAATCGTCGCCGTCGAGTACCGCGGAACTGCGCAGCCCCGCGAGGTCCGACCCTGCCGAGGGCTCGCTGAAGAGTTGGCACCAGATCTGCTGGCCTTCCATCATCTCGGGGATCCAGCGCTGCTTCTGTTCGTCGGTGCCGTGGGTGAGAATCGTGGGCCCGCACATGCCGAGGCCGATGCCGTAGATGTCCGGCGGGTTCCGGTACTTCGCGAGTTCCTGCTTCCAGATCACGTTCTGGATGGGCGTGGCTTCGCGGCCGCCGACCTCCTTCGGCCAGGTGAGGCAGGCCCAGCCACCCTCGGCCTTCTTCGCCTGCCACTCCCTGCACCAGGCAAGGGTCTTGTCGTCGATGCGCTCGCCGAGCAGATCTTCTTCGTCGTCATCGCGATGCGGGGTGGCGTTCGCTTCGAGCCAGGCTCGCGCTTCAGCGCGAAATTCGGCCTCTTCAGGGGTGTCGTTGAAATCCATCGTGATCCCTTCCGGTTCTTTGGTTCTTCGGTTCTTCGGTTCTTCGGTTTTACGGTTTTACGGTTTGGTCCGGGCGAGGCAAGGCTGCGTCGCTCGGCAGGTGGGGTCGGGTTCAGGCGCTCTTCTGTCGCGCTTCGACGCGGTCGATCAGTCGATCCTTCCAGGAGGCCGGACTGCCGAGGGCGAGCGATAGCCACTTCGCCCGACGATAGAAGAGATGGCAATCGTATTCCCAGGTGTACCCGACGCCGCCGTGGAGCTGGATCATCTCGCGGGCAGCGAGATCGAAGCTCTCGCTGGTGGAGACGCGTGCGAGGCAAGCTGCGATCGCCAACTCGGGATCGTCGTTGGAGAGCGCCCAGGCACCGTAGTAGGCGTTGGAGCGCGCCAACTCGATCTCGCACCAGAGGTCGGCGAGGCGGTGCTTGATCCCCTGGAAGGATGCCACCGGGCGACCGAAGGCGTAGCGGCCGAGGGTGAACTCGCGCGTGATCTCGAAGGCCCGGGTGGCGCCGCCGAGCTGTTCGAAGGCGACCGGCACCGCCGCGCGATCCAGGAGGTGCGAAATCTGGCCGCGACCCTTTTCGAGGGCCTCGGCCGGGGCGCCGTCGAAGACGATGCGCGCGACCGAGCGGCTCGGGTCGAAGGAGCCAAGGGCTTCCCGGGTCACACCGCTGCCGTCGAGGTCGACCAGCGCGAGATCGCCCTCGGCAGTGGAGACGATCGCGAAATTCGCGATGTCGCCGTCGGCCACCGGGATCTTCGTGCCGCTCAGGCTTCCGCCCGAGAGCGAAGTCTTCGCCGCTTCGAGGCCGTTCTGGCCGGTAGCCTCGGTGGCGGCGAGGGTTCCGATCCACTCGCCGGAGGCCAACTTCGGCAGGTACTTCTTCTTCTGCGCGTCGCTGCCGAATCGAAGCACCGCCTCGGTCGCCACGACCACGCTGGAGGAGAACGGGATCGGTGCCAGCGCGCGCCCGATTTCTTCGGCGATCACCGCGAGTTCGAGGTGCCCGAAGCCCGCTCCGCCGTACTCTTCGGGGATCGTGGTACCGAGCCATCCGAGTTCGGCGGCCCCCTTCCACAACGCCGTCGAATACGGCGCGTCCGATTCGAGGACTTCGCGGCACACCGCGAGCCCCGCGTTCTCGGCGAGGTAGTCCCGCGTGATCTGCTGGAGCAGTTTCTGGTCTTCGGAGAAATCGAAATTCATCTCTGGGGATCTCCCGTTCTTGCTTCCCGGGCGGCGGGGGCAGTGGATCTCGGATTTTCGTGGGCGCGAATATCGGGGCCGGGGCGAATCCCGGCGCAGAATTGGGATCAGGGGTAGGCCACGACGTAAGCCACCCACGCGGGGTCGTCGAGGGCTTCTTCTTCGAGGCTGTACTCGCCGTTTCCCTCTTCGGTCTCCTCGTCGACGCCCTCCCAGTAGACGTCGACTTTCGAAAAGCCGGACTCGAGGAGCAGATCCCGAAGTTCGGGCAGGCTCCAGAGGCGCCATTCGTAACGGAAGGCGCGCTTCATCTTCGAGCCGTCTTCGAACTCGAAATGGATGTAGTTCACCACCCGGTTCTGGATCGGGTCGTAGCGGTGCTGGTCCCAGACGTAGTCGAAGCCGTCCATTTCGCGGGTTTCCGAGAGGGTGCGCAGGGCGTCGGCGCCGCCGTAGGCATCGAGGATCAGCAGGCCCTCGTCTTCGAGCCCGGTGCGGGCGCACTCGAAGTAGGCCTTCAGATCGCGCCGCTCGCGAAACAGGAAGTAGGAGAAATTGAAGGCGCAGATCACCTCGGTCGGGGGCGTGGGGCTGCTCATCACGTTGCCTTCGACGAGTTCGAGGCGAGCGCGAGCGTCGTCCGAGAGTTTCAAGACGTTGTGCTCGTGCCCCCACTTCAGCGGTTCGGGGTCGAGGTCGATGGCCCAGGCTCGGTTCTTGGCGTGGCGCTTGACCCATTCGCAGGCGAGCAGCGCCGTTCCGCAGAAATCTTCGCGCAGGCGCGTGGGCTTGCGGCCGTAGTGTTTCTCGAAGATCTCCTCGGCCAGATCGATGTCGGCCTCGGGTTCCTGCACCGACGCTTCGTAGAGAACGTATCGGTCGGCTCGGGCCGCTTCGTTGCGCTTCCTCCGCGATTTCGATTTTCTTGCCACTGGTGTCATCTCAGAGCATGCGCCGGATGAGCTTCGTCTTGAGGCGGCTGTAGGGCGGGTAGAGGAGTTTGAGATCGAAGCGCGTCGGCTTCGTCATCACGGATTTGCGGTGGCTGAAGGTCTCGAAGCTCGCGCGGCCATGGTAGGCACCGGTGCCGCTGGGGCCGACCCCGCCAAAGGGCAGGTTCGGGCTGGTGATGTGCCAGAGGATCGCATTGACGCAGACGCCGCCCGAAGTCGTTTCGGCGATGACCTTCGCTTCGACGTCGGCATTTTCGGTGAAGACGTAGAGCGCGAGGGGCTTTGCGCGTTGGCTCACGAAGGCAATCGAATCTTCGATGCTCGGGCTGGTGAGAACCGGCAGGATCGGTCCGAAGATCTCCTCGCCCATCAGCGGCGAATCGGCTTGGACGTTGCGGACCAGCGTGGGCGCGAGGTAGCAGGTCTCCTCGTCGAGTTCGCCGCCGAAGACGATGTCGCCGCTCTCCTTCAGCAGGCCCGCGAGGCGGCGGTGGTGCCGGCTGTTGACGATGCGCGCGTAGTCGGCGCTCTGCTTCGGGTCGTCCCCGTAAAAATCGTTCACCGCGGCGCCGATTTTTTCGATCAACTCTTCTTCCCGGTCGGGGTGGACCAGGATGTAATCGGGTGCCACGCAGGTCTGCCCGGCGTTGAGAAACTTGCCCCAGGCGATGCGGCGTGCCGCGACGTCGAGGTTCGCGCTGCGATCGACGATGCAGGGGCTCTTGCCGCCGAGTTCGAGAGTGACCGGCGTGAGGTGTTTCGCCGCGGCCTCCATCACCACGCGCCCGACGTTTCCGTTGCCGGTGTAGAAGATGTGGTCGAAGCGCTGCTCGAGCAGTGCGGTGGTCTCGGCGACGCCGCCTTCGACGGTCTGGAAGCAGCGCGGGTCGAGCGTGCGCGGAAGCCAGTGGGCGAGCACCGCCGAGGTGTGGGGGGTCAGTTCCGAGGGTTTCAACACGGCGCAGTTGCCCGCGGCGATGGCACCCACGAGCGGGGAGAGCAGCAGCTGCACCGGGTAATTCCAGGGCGAGATGATGAGCACGACGCCGAGCGGATCGCGAACGATGCGCGAGCGCCCGGGGCTCTGTTGCAGTGGCGTGCGGACCTTTTCGGGACGGGTCCAGCGAGCGAGGTGTTTCAGGGCGTGGTCGCACTCTTGGGAGACGATCGCGATGTCGCTGGTCCAGGCCTCGAGTTCCGGCTTTCTGAAGTCGGCCTGCAGCGCGCGGACCAACTCGTCGCCCCGCTCGGACATCATCGTCTTCAGCTGCTGCAGCTGGTTGCGGCGCCATTCGAGCGGGCGGGTTTCGCCGCCGTCGAAGGCTTCGCGCAGGCGGTCGGCGGCACCGAGGATCGAGGCGTCAAGGCCCTCGGCGGCGAGCGGGTCGGGGGTGGTCATGGGGGGCTCCTAGTGAAGTGCGGCGGGATTCTACCCTTCTCGCTACGACGGGCGCTAGGCTGCCGGGCCATGCGCATCTACCTGATCCGCCACGGGGAGACCCGGCTGAATGCTGAGCGCATTCTGCAGACCCCGGAAACTCCGCTCAGCGATCGCGGGCGCGACCAGGCCGCTCGCCTGGCCCGCCACCTCGAAGGGCACGGCATCGTGCGGATTCTCTCGAGCGATCTCGCGCGCGCCGTAGAGACGGCGCGCCCGCTCGAAGCCACGACCGGCGCTGCCTGCGAGTTCGAGCCGCTGTTGCAGGAGCGAAATTTCGGCGATCTCCGCGGGGTCGCTTATGACGATCTCGAGACCGATCCGTTTGCGCCGGGCTACGAACCTCCCGGCGGCGAGTCCGAGGCGGCTTTTCACGAGCGGGTCACGAAAGCCTGGGCGCGCTGCATCGAAGTGGCGCACGGCGCTGGGGGAGCGCTTGCGGTGGTGACCCACGGGCTGGTGTGCCGGGCCGTGGTGTCGCACCACGTCAAGCGCGAGCCCGGGGCCGAGGCGATCGATTCGCCGCTGCGTTTTCGCAACACGTCGTTCAGTGTGATCGAAGGGCCGGCCCCCTTTCGGCTGACGCTCCTCGGCTGCGACGACCACCTCGAAACCAGCGACAACGCCCGCGGCCCCGCTTAGTCGAAAACGACGGCAGACGGGGGCGGTCCTGTTTTTCCGGGCTCGGCGAAGCGACCGGTTGACGACTGCGAATCGACGGGCGACCCCTCGGACTGTGGCCGCCCGGCGAATCCCCTTGCAATCGGCGCAACCAACGAGCCCGAGAAAGCAGGGCTGTCCCCAAAGGCAGGAAAGCCGGACCGTCCCCCCTGTTGGTCTACTCGAGGAAGGCGGCGAGGGAGCGGCGCACCTGGTCGGCGCGTTCGCCGCGCCAGCCCAATAGTGCGTTCATCACCAACCAGGCCTGATCGCGCAGCGAAGCGCCCCCTTTGCCCGCAAGGTTGGCGAGGGCCCCTTCGGCGATGGCCCGAGCGCGCCCGCTGGGGCACTGGTCGCGCGCGGCGGTGATGGCTTCGATGACGCCAAGCGTTCGCTGATAGTCCGTCGCCATGGGGAGAGGCTACTGCGTAATCGACGAGCGGCCCGCAGGCTCAGTCGAGGTTGGGCGCCAGCCAGCGTTCGGCCTCTTGCACCGAGAGCCCAGCGCGGCCCGCGTAATCTACGAGCTGGTCGCGGCCGATCCGGCCCACCTTGAAGTAGCTCGCGTCGGGATGCGAGAGATAGATCCCGCTGACGCTGGCAGCGGGGGTCATTGCCAGGTTCTCGGTGAGGTCGATGCCCAATGCGGGCGCCCCGAGCCACTCGAAGAGGTGACGCTTGGGTGTGTGGTCCGGGCAGGCCGGGTAGCCGAAGGCCGGGCGGATGCCGCGGTAGGCCTCGGCGATCAATTCTTCGTTGGAGAAGGTTTCGTCGGCGCCGTAAACCCAGGCCCTCCGCGCCCTTTGGTGGCAGCGCTCCGCCAATGCCTCGGCCAGTCGGTCCGCCAGCGATTTCACGATCAGCGACCGGTAGTCGTCGTTCTCGGCTTCGTAGCGTGCGCAAAGCTCCGCCGCGCCGAGCCCGCCCGTGACCGCAAAGCCGCCGATCCAATCCTTGACCCCCGAATCGACCGGCGCCACGAAGCTCGCCAGTGAGCGATTCGGTGTCCGCGTGGGCTGGCTCGCCTGTTGTCGGAGCATCGGGAAGCGGCCGAGTTCGCTGCCGCGGCCTTCGTCGGTGTAGAGGACGATGTCATCGCCGTCGGAGTTCGCCGGCCAGAAAGCGGTGACGGCGTTGGCCGTGAGGCTGCCATCGGCTTCGATCTGTGCGAGCAACTCGAGGCCGTCATCGTAGAGACTTCGAGCGGCCTCCCCGTACCTGGGATGATCGAGGATCTTCGGGAACTTCCCCCTGAGTTCCCAGGCGCTGAAGAAGAAGGTCCAGTCGATGTAGTCGCGTAGTTCGGCAATCGGAATTGCGCGCTCGGTGCGGACTCCGAGGAACTCCGGACGCGGGCAGGCTTCCTGGCGCCATTCGAGGGTGAGCCCCCGCGCGCGGGCGTCCGCGAGCGAGAGCAGTTTCTTCTGGATTTTCGAGGCATAGGCCTCGCGCAGACGATCCTGCTCGTTTCGATTCTCTTCGCTGAAGGCGGCGCGCTTTTTCGGATTGAGCAGTTTCGAGACCACCCCCACGGCGCGCGATGCGTCCTTGACGTGGATCGCCTCGTGCTCGTACTCGGGCGCGATCTTCACCGCGGTGTGTTGGCGGCTGGTGGTGGCGCCGCCGATCAGCAACGGCAACTCGATGCCCCGCCGCTTCATTTCTTTCGCGACCGAGACCATTTCGTCAAGAGAGGGCGTGATCAGCCCCGAAACCCCGATCAGGTCGCAGTTTTCGTCGATGGCGGTCTGGAGGATCTTGTCGGTCGGCACCATCACGCCGAGGTCGATGACCTCGTAGTTGTTGCAGCCGAGCACGACGCCGACGATGTTCTTGCCGATGTCGTGAACGTCGCCCCTCACCGTGGCCATCACGATCTTGCCCAGCGGACGTGCCTTTCCATCGGGGCCGGCGTCCTCCAGGAAGGGCTCGAGGTAGGCCACCGCCTTCTTCATGGCCCGGGCGCTCTTTACGACCTGCGGCAGGAACATCTTTCCGGCGCCGAAGAGGTCTCCGACGACGCCCATTCCATCCATCAACGGGCCCTCGATCACTTCGAGGGGCGACCCGAGTGCCACCCGCGCTTCTTCGGTATCGACCTCGATGAAGTCGTCGATGCCGTGCACGAGCGCGTACGAGAGCCGCTCCCCGACCCCGGTCTCACGCCACGAGAGGTCGAATTCGCGCTTCTTCGCCTCGCCGACCACCGTCCCGGCGAATTCGACCATTCGCTCGGTGGCGTCGGGCCGCCGGTCGAAGATGATGTCTTCGACGTGCTCGAGGAGATCGGCCGGGATGTCCTCGTAGACGCCCAGCTGTCCGGCATTGACGATCCCCATGTCGAGACCTGCCGACACCGCGTGGTAGAGAAAGGCGGTGTGGATCGCCTCGCGCACAGGGTCGTTGCCGCGGAACGAGAACGAGAGGTTCGAGATGCCTCCGCTCACGTGCACCCCGGGACAGCGCGCCTTGATCTCACGCGTCGCCTCGATGAAGGCTTTTGCGTACTGGCTGTGCTCTTCGATGCCCGTCGCGATGGGGAGGATGTTCGGATCGAAGATGATGTCTTCGGGCGGGAACCCGACCTCTTCCGTGAGCAGCCGGTAGGCCCGCTCGCAGATCGAGATCTTGCGCTCGGCGGTGTCCGCCTGTCCGGTCTCGTCGAAGGCCATCACGACAACCGCCGCGCCGTAGCGGCGGACGAGGCGCGCCTTTTCGAGAAAATCCGCTTCGCCCTCCTTGAGCGAAATCGAGTTGACGACGCCCTTGCCCTGGACGCAGCGCAGCCCTGCCTCGATCACCGACCACTTCGAGGAGTCGACGACGATCGGGATCCGTGAAATCTCGGGCTCCGAGGCGATCAAGTTGAGGAACGTCTCCATGCAGGCCTCGGAATCGAGCATGCCTTCGTCCATGTTGACATCGAGGAGGTTGGCGCCCCCGCGGACCTGGTCGACCGCCACCTCGAGGGCCGTGTCGAGTAGATCCTCGCGGATCAAGCGCCGGAAGCGCGCCGAACCGGTGACGTTCGTGCGTTCGCCGATCATCATGAAGTTCGAGTCCGGGCGCAGGGTGAGTGTCTCGAGGCCGGTCCAGTGCGCGTAACGCTCCGCGGGCTGGGGAACGATGCGCGGCGGCACCCCGGCCACCGCTTCGGCGATGGCGCGGATGTGATCGGGGGTGGTGCCGCAACAGCCTCCGACCATGTTGACCAGGCCGCTGGTGGCAAATTCGCCGATGAGTTCGCCGGTGGTCTCGGGGGCTTCGTCGTACTCGCCAAAGGCGTTCGGCAGGCCCGCGTTCGGGTAGCTCGAAACGAAGGTCGGCGCGATGCGGGCGAGTTCGGCCACATGTGGCCGCATCTCGGTGGCACCGAGCGAGCAGTTGACTCCCACCGAGAGCGGCTCTGCGTGGGCGACCGAATACCAGAAGGCGTCGACGGTCTGCCCCGAGAGCGTGCGCCCGCTGGCGTCGGTGATCGCCACCGAAATCATCAGTGGCAGGCGGCGGCCGAGCGCTTCGAAGCTGCGATCGATCGCCACCAGGGCCGCCTTGGCGTTCAGCGTGTCGAAGATGGTCTCGAGCAGCAGCAGGTCGACGCCGCCTTCGACGAGGCCACGCACCTGCTCCTGGTAGGCGGAGGCGAGGGTTTCGAAATCGATACTCCGAAAGGCGGGGTCGCTGACGTTGGGCGAGAGCGAGAGCGTCTTCGGGGTGGGGCCGAGCGCGCCGGCCACGAAGCGTGGCTTCTCCGGTGTCGAGAAGCGCGCTGCAGCTTCGCACGCGATGCGCGCCGAGGCGACGTTGAGATCGAAGCAAATGGCTTCGAGCCCGTAGTCGGCCTGGGCGACCGCGTTGGCGCCGAAGGTATTGGTCTCGATGATGTCTGCGCCGGCCTCGAGAAAACCCGTGTGGATCGCGTCGACCAGATCGGGGCGTGTCAGGGAGAGCAACTCGTTGTCGCCCTTCAGTTCGCCCGGCGCATCGGCCAGCCGGTCGCCGCGGAAATCAGCCTCCTCGAGGTCGTAGCTCTGGACCATCGTGCCCATCGCCCCGTCGATCACCAGGATGCGCTCGCGCAGGTGCGCCTCGATTTCGTGATCGGCGTCGGGCAGGGCCACGTTGTATCCCCTCGGGAAAATTGAGCCTGGTAGGGCTCGGTTTAGAGCTGAATCACTATATCCGAATATACGGATATATGCTGCTAGAGAGCGCGGCTTTGACTCTCCGGCACCGTGTTTTCGGGCAGGCGGCCCGCGGCTTCGCGGGCGGCGCACAGGGCCTCGACGTCTCTTTGGAAACCGTCGAAGTCGTCATAGCGTGAGCCTGCGGCGAAGCGCGTCACGCCCACCTCCGCCAGCGCGTGTAGCTGTGCGGCGGCGCGTTGCGGGTCGCTCGTGTCGAGTCCCCCGAGCGAAACCACCTCCGGGGTTTGGCGACCCGCGGCCTCGGCCAGACGCCGAAGCTCCGCGATGGGCGCCGCGAGTTTCTGCGGGTCACTCCCCATCGGCATCCAGCCGTCGCCAAAGCGCAGCGCGCGCGAAAGGGCGTGTGGCGGCGCACCGCCCACAAAGATCGGTGGCCGGGGAGGGCGCGGCCGAAACAAGAAGGGTTGCCCGTTCTCGGAGGCGCAGTCATCGGGCGCGTCGAAATAACGTCGCAGCGCCTCGAGGGTCGCATCGGTGCGCCGCCCGCGTTCGCCGAAGGGCACGCCGAGGGCGCGAAACTCGGGTTTCATCCAGCCGACACCCACCCCAAGGCGCAGGCGGCCGCCCGAGAGTTCCTGGATCGTGGCGATGACCTTCGCCGTGGGCAGGGCCGGGCGATAGGGCAGGATCAACACGCTGGTTCCGAGGCCGATCCGTGTGGTTGCGCTGGCAAGCCACGAAAGGGCGGTCAGGGGGTCGAGGTAGCGCCCATTCGACCCCGCGGCGTCGTGCGGCGGAATCGCGATGTGGTCGGCCACCCAGAGTTCGTCGAGTCCGACGGCTTCGGCGTGCTGCGCGCAGGCGCGGAGGGTTTCCGGGCTGGAAGCCTCCCCCATCACGCGGACGACCGTGCCGATTTTCAAGGCGAACTCCCCCTGGCGCCTCCGTTACTGTAGGGATGGAACCGCAGCCGCGGGAGTCCCTGCCGCCGGAACCAGGGGGAAGTGTGCCCGCGCGCCATGGAAAGCCGCCGGGGATCTGCTTCGAAGGCTTCGGCTGCCGACCGGAAGCCACCTCGACTGGGCTACGGTGTCCCGCGTGAACGGATCGGGAAGCCAGGATCCCCACGTCGAGGTCAGCCGGGTCCGGCTCCGCTTCGGCTCGCGCGAGGTCTTTCGCGACCTCAGCTGCGACTTTCCGCGCGGTGCCATTTCGATCGTGATGGGCGGAAGCGGCGCGGGGAAGAGCACGCTGCTGCGCCTGATCGGCGGGCTGCTTCGCCCGGACGCCGGCGAGATCACCGTGGGCGGGGATCGCACCAGCGGCACAAGCCCCGCCGAGGTGCTGCGTGCGCGGCGGCGCCTCGGGATGTTGTTCCAGAATGGGGCCCTCCTCGACTCGATGTCGATTTTCGAGAACGTCGCTCTCCCGCTGCGCGAACACACTGAGAATGGTGAGGCCGAAATCGCCGAGAGGGTTTCGGCGCGTCTTGCCTCGGTCGGGCTCGAAGGCGTCGAAGCCCTGCTCCCCCGCGAACTCTCCGGCGGCATGCTGCGCCGTGCGGCGTTGGCGCGGGCCATCGTGATGGACCCGGAGATCGTCCTCTGCGACGAGCCCTTCTCGGGGCTCGACCCGCCGAACGTCGCGCGCATCGAGGAGCTGCTCCGCGACCTCAACCGCTCTCGCGGCCTCACGTTGATCGTTTCCTCTCACCACATCGCGTCTTCGCTGCGTCTCGCCGATCAACTGGTGCTGCTGCAGGGCGGCGCGTCGATCTGCGGCGATCCCGGCGAACTTTCGGAGAGTCACGATCCGCGGATCACCGAATTTCTGGGTGCCGACGCTCGGGCCCATGTGGCGCTGCGCGCTGCAGCCGAGGCGAAAGCATGAAGGCCCTGGTGGCAAGACTCGGCCGCGCGTGCATCGGTTTCGTTTCCGGTCTCGGTGCGATCACGCGCTTCGCCGGGGCCATCGGCGTGGTCGTCCTGACTCGTCCGTGGCGGTTTCGCAGCCTTTCTCGGCAGCTTTACGATGCCGGCGCCCTCTCGTTCGTGTTGATCTCCGCTTCGGGAATGACCGTCGGCATGGTGTTGGCACTGCAGGGCTACAATACACTCACGCGTTTCGGCGCCGAGAGTTCGCTGGGCGCGGTGGTCGGTCTCTCGCTGATCCGCGAACTCGGGCCGGTGCTGACGGCGCTGCTGGTGACGGGGCGCGCGGGTTCGGCGAAGGCCGCCGAGATCGGGGCGATGGTGACGACCGAGCAGCTCGACGGCCTGCGAATGATGTCGATCGACCCGGTCGACTACGTTGCCACGCCGCGGGCCCTGGCGATTTTCTTCGCGATGCCGCTGCTCACCGCCTTTTTCATCCTCTTTGGCATCCTCGGGGGCTATCTCGTGGGCGTGAACTTCCTGGGACTCGATTCCGGGACCTACTTGGCGAGCCTCGAAACCTCGGTGGATTTCCGCGACGACATCGTCGCTGCCTTTCTCAAGGCCGGAATATTCGGCATGCTCGTGGGGCTGATCTCGACCTACCGCGGCACGACGTGTACGCCGACGACCGAGGGCGTGAGTGCAGCAACGACATCGACCGTGGTGACGGCTTCGGTCTGCATCCTGGTCTCGGATTACGTGATTACGGCGCTCTGGGGCGTCTGACCCCGGCCGGCGAAGGAGCCATCGATGGATTCGAGTACCTCCGGACGCGATCTAGCAGTGGGTGTGTTCGTTCTCGCCGGCTTGGCGGCCATCGCCTACCTCTCGGTGCAGGTGGGTGGCCTCTCCTATTCGGGGCCGCGCGGCTTCGAGGTGGTCGCGACTTTCGACAACGTCGGCGGATTGTCCGCGCGATCGCCGGCGATGATCTCTGGTGTAAAGGTGGGGCAGGTCAAGACGATTGGTCTCGACGCCGACCTTCGGGCCCGGGTGGTGATCGACATCGACCCGAACCTGGAGCTCCCGGCGGATACGAGCGCCGCGATTCGGACCCAGGGGCTGCTCGGGGACCAGTTTATTGCCCTCGAGCCCGGGGCGGAAGAGGTCTTGCTCGGGCCGGGGGAGGAGATCCTCTACACCGACAGCGCCCTCGATCTCGAATCGCTGATCGGCCGCGTCGTGCACGACGCCGGGATCGACGACGAGAACTGAAGGTGGGGGCCTCGCGATCCGCTGCTGTGCTCGCGACCGCGCTGGTTTTCGGTCTGGGCTGCGCTAGCAGCGGCGGGCCCAGAGATCCCGGAGATCCGTGGGAGCCCTTCAACCGCAAGGTCTTCGCCTTCAACGAGGGTTTCGATCGGGCCCTGGTCGAGCCGGCGGCAAAGGGCTGGGATTTCGTGCTGCCCGAAGGAGTGCAGGCCAGCGTGAAGAACGTCTTCGACAACCTCTTCCTGCCGGCAGTGTTCGTGAACCACCTGCTCCAGGGGCGATTCGAGGCGGCCTTCACCGCGGACCTTCCGCGCTTTGTGATGAACACCACCGTGGGGTGGGCGGGGCTCTTCGACGCGGCCTCGACGGTCGATATCGAGAAGCACTACACCGATTTCGGAACGACTCTCGGGCGCTGGGGGATCCCCCCTGGGCCCTATCTCGTGTTGCCGATCCTCGGCTCGTCGAGTCCGCGCAATGCCGTGGGGAAGGCCGCCGACGCCTGGTCGGTCCCCTACATCTACTGGGTGGCGCCCTGGGTTTCGGTGGCGGTGCGGGCGGTCGAGTTGGTGAACCTGCGCAGCCTCTACGCCGAAGAATTGCTGCAGTCCCACGAGGACGCCCTCGACTACTACCGCTTCGTGCGGAGCGCCTTCGAGCAGAATCGGGCGCACCGCGTGCGCGAAGCGCGAGGCGAAGAGGCGGCCCCGGAGGTCGACGACTCGCAGGTCGATCTCTACTACTTCGATCCCGAGATCGATGAAGAGGCGATCGACGAGTCCGAACCCGGCTCTGCGGCGCCCGTACGCGGCGACGATGCCGACGAGGATGCCGATGATGCTGCTCCGCGTAGCTAGGAACCGCATGGCCTTCCGCGTGGCCGGATCGGTCCTGGCGCTGTTGCTATCCGCTTCGCTGGAGGCGCGCGCGGTCGGCGAGGCCGATGCCGCCGCAGTCGAAACGGCGCGCGCAGCCGTCTCGGGCGCGATGGCCGAGGTGCTCTCGGCGCTCTCGAACGAGAATCTCTCCGACGCGGCTCGTCTCGAGGCCATCAAAGGCGTGGCCTACTCCAATTTCGATTTCGCGACCATGTCGAAGTTGGTGCTCGCCCGCAGCTGGCGTTCGCTCGATGCCGACCAGCAGCGCGAGTTCGTGAAGGAGTTTCGCGACATGCTGGCGCGCAGCTACGGGAAGCGTCTGAAGCGCTACAGCGATGAAGGCGTCCGGGTCGTCGGCGCGCGCGCCGAGCCCCGGGGCGATGTCAGCGTTGAAACCCGGATCGTCGGCGGAAACTTCGACGGGGCGGTTGTCCGCTATCGCATGCGCCTTCGCCTTGGAGCATGGAAGGTGATCGACGTCGTGGTCGAGGGCGTCAGCCTGGTCTCGAGCTATCGCTCGCAATTTCGCGAGGTGCTGTCGTCGAATTCGATCGCAGAACTCCTCGAGCGAATGCGCAAGAAGAACGCCCTGACCAGCGCGGAATCGACGAAATCGGGGACGGGTTTTCTTTTTTTCTTTTTTTCCTTTTCGAGTCGCCGGTGGTGCCAGGCGCCGATTGGCCTTCCGAAAAGGAAAAAAGGAAAAAAAGAAAACCCGTCCCCGATTCCGGCGTAGCGGGCGGAAGGCGAGGACGCGCCGGTGCTGTCCGAACTCTTTGCGATTGTCGTTCCGGTGTACCTGTGCGCGGGCGCCGGCTACGCCTGGGTTCGGATGGGTCGCCGTTACGACTCCGAGGGCATCACCGACCTGATCATGCTGGTTGGCGCCCCGTGCCTGGTCTTCTCGAGTCTTGTCGAGCTCGAGATGGAGCGGGCTTTGGTGCTCGAGATGGCCGCGGCCATCCTCGTGGCGGTGGCGATCATGGGGATCATCGCCGCGCTACTTCTGCGGCTGCTCGGGCTCTCGATCTCGAACTTCATCGGGCCGCTGACGATGCCCAACACCGGGAACATGGGGTTGCCGATCATCTTCTTCGCCTTCGGACACGAGGGCCTAGCGCTCGGGGTGGTGATCTTCGCGATTTTGGCGCTCTTGCAATTTACGGTGATGGTCTGGTTCTGGACGGGGCGGGTCTCCTTCGCCGAATTGCTGCGGAGCCCACTGGCCTGGGCCGCCACGCTGGCGGCGTTGGGTATGTTTTTCGAGGTGAAGCCACCGGAGTTCATTCAGCGCTTCACCACGCTCCTCGGATCCTTCACGATTCCGCTGATGCAGCTCACCCTGGGCGCTTCACTGGCCCGCCTCGAACTCGCAAGCATTCCGCGTACCGCCGTGCTGGCGGCGTTTCGCTTGTTGATCGGCTTTGGCGTCGGGGTCGGCGTCGCCGAACTCTTCGGACTCGAGGGGGTGGCCCGCGGTGTCTTGATCCTCGACTGCGCGATGCCAGTGGCGGTGATCAATTATCTCTTCGCCGAGCGCTACGGACGTTCGGCAAACGAGGTGGCGAGCACGGTGGTGCTCTCGACACTCTTCTCCTTCGCGACCATCCCCCTGATCCTCCTCTGGCTGCTGTAGGGGACTGCTTGACCGGAAACAGGGACGTTGTTGCTTTGTTGCCTTCTCGTCCCCGAGAGCACAGGCTATCGACTCGACGTTCCGAGAAGGCAACAAAGCAACAACGTCCCTGTTTCCGTTCGTTCCTGTTTTCGTTCTCACCCCCTAGACTCGAAGGATGGGTGAGCTTCCCGGTATCGATCGCGCAGCGGTTTCGAAGTTCTTCGCCGCCGAGGTTCCCGGCGGTGCGGTTCCGCTCGAATTCGAGCTGCTGAAGGGCGGGCGCTCGAACCTCACCTATCGCGTGCGCGGCCCCGAGCGCGACTGGGTCTTGCGGCGCCCGCCGCTCGGCTTCGTCCTGCCCACGGCCCACGACATGGCGCGCGAGTTTCGGGTGCTGTCGGCGCTGGCGTCGACGCCCGTCCCGGTCCCGCGCACCGTCGCGCACTGCAGCGACGCCGATCTGAACGGCGCTCCCTTCTACGTGATGGACTTCTGCGACGGAGTGATCCTGCACGGCGACCTCCCGGGCGGGTTTGCCGAGAGCGAGGGCGAACGGGAGGCCATGGCGCTTTCGATGATTGGTACCCTCGCCACCCTGCACGCGGTCGACATCAAAGCGGTGGGGCTCTCCGAGTTCGGTCGGCCCGAAGGTTTTCTCGAGCGCCAACTGCGGCGTTGGTCGCAGCAGTGGGAGCGCTCGAAGACCCGCGAACTCCCGGCGATCGAGGCGCTCGTCCGTGCACTCGAGCGAAAGCTCCCGGAATCGTCCGCGCCGGCGAT
>CAJXIC010000004.1 GCA_913054385.1 uncultured Pseudomonadota bacterium | reverse complement strand
TCGGCTCAGCGCCCCTTGAACGCGGGCTTGCGCTTTTCGAGGAAGGCCTTCGGCCCCTCGACGGCATCCTCCGAGGCGAGCACCTTCGCGCCGAGCGCCTTTTCGAGCACCAGACCGGGCTCGAGGTTCAGCGCGCGGACCGCGATCTGCTTGGCCGTGCGCACCGCCAACGGCCCATTGCGCGCGATCTTCTCGGCCAGTTTCAAGGCTGTGGGCAGCAGCTCGTCGGCCGGCACCACGCGGTTCACCAACCCAATCGAGTACGCCCGCTCGGCGTCGATGTTCTCGCCGGTCAGCAGCAACTCCATGGCCACGGCCCAGGGGATCTGCCGCGGCAGCTTCACGTGGGAGCCGCCGGTGGGGATGATCCCCCAGCGCACTTCGCCCAGCCCGAAGACCGCGTGCTCGGCCGCGATGCGGATGTCGGTGCCCTGCAGCATCTCGAGTCCGCCGGCGATGCAATAGCCGTTGACCGCGGCGATGATCGGCTTCCAGACGTCGCTGAACTGGCGCTTCGTGTGGTCTTCGAAACCCAGTTCTTCGCCGGACGTGAGCAGCGGCATGGCCTCCTTCAGGTCCATTCCGGTGCAGAAGGCGCGGTCGCCCGAGGCGGTGAGCACCGCACACAGCAGCTCGTCGTCGGCCTCGAATTCGGCCATCGCGTCCTCGAGGCCGGTGAGCATCGCCGGGGTGAGGGCGTTCATGGCGTCCGGACGATCGATGGTGACGACAACGATGCGGCCGTTTTTCTCGTACTTGATTTCTGCGGGCAGGTTCACGTGCGGGCTCCCGTGTGCGCGCCGTCAGACAGCGGCGCGGCGAAAGAGGGGAAGGGTGACCTCGTCCGAGGCCGCTTCGAAGACGACCTCGACGGGCATTTCCATTTCGAGGGCGTCGGGAGCGCAGTCGATGACGTGACTGAGCAAGCGAACACCTTCCTCGAGTTCGACCACCACCGCGGCCAGCGGAACCGCGTCGGCGAAGGCCGGGTGTAGGGCGCGTGCGATCACGGTCCAGGTGAAGACTCGGCCGCGCCCCGAAGAGGCTTTCCACTCCCATTCCCAGGAGCCGCACTCGGCGCAGAGTTCGCGGGGGACGTGACGCCAGCGATTGCAGCCGCCGCAGACCTGGAAGAGCAACTCGCCCCGGGCGCAACCAGCGTAAAATGCCTTCGTGAAACCCTCGAGCACCGGCAGCGGCTTCGGGACGCTTGTCTTTTTTTGTTCGGACACGCCGCCTCCGCCTACGCCCGGGCCAGGATGGCGACCGAGCCATCGCCGAAGTCACCCCAGCCCGTCACCACGCCGACCGAGGGGGAATCGAGCTGCCGCTCGCCGGCGTCGCCGCGCAATTGTTTCACCGCCTCGACGATGTGTCCCATGCCGAGGGAGTGTGCCTCGGAGAGAAGCCCGCCGTGGGTGTTCACCGGGAGGCTGCCGTCGATCCCGATGTGTCCCTCCGAAACGAAGTCGCCTCCCTCGCCGCGCTTGCAAAAGCCGACCTCTTCGAGCTGCTGCAACAGTTCGAAGGTGAAGCAGTCGTAGATCATCGCGAAGTCCGCGTCCGCCGGGGTGACACCGGCGCGCCCGAAGGCCTCGGGGGCGGCGATGGTGAGGCCGGTGCGGAAGAGATCCCTGCGATTGGTGATCTCGTCGGCGGGGTAGGGCTGACCGCTGGCCGAGGCCAGGATGGGCACCGCCTTGCCTTCGAGGTCGCGTGCGCGTTCGAGGCTGGTCACGACCACCGCCGCGGCGCCGTCGGTCTCGATGCAGCAATCGAAGAAGCGGTAGGGGTCGGCGAGCATCGGCGAGGCCAGGTAGTCATCGAGCGTCATCGGCCGCCCCTGCATCACCGCGTTGGGGTTCTTCTGGGCGTGGGCGCGCATGGTGACGGCGATCTGTCCGAGGTGCTCGGGCTTGGTGCCGAATTCGAACATGTGGCGCCGCGCCAGCAGCGCGTACCACTGGGGCGGTGCCGTCAGCCCGTAGGGCAGGTAGTAGTCCCGGGCGATGGCTCCGCCCGGAATCGAGTCGCTCTGCTCCGAGACGGTCTCGCGCACCCGCGCCCCGGAGTAGCCGTTCCAGCCCGCCGGCAGCAGGACATGATGCGCGAGCCCCGCTTCGATGGCCGCCGCCGCCACGCCGAGGGAGGCCGCCGGAGCGGCTCCCCCCATGTGGACCGTGGTGGCAAAGCGCAGGTTTTCGCAGCCGAGGTTGGCGGCGAATTCCTCGGCACGGCCGAGATTCGGGAAGGGCATGATCCCGTCGATTTCGGACGGGCGAAGCCCCGCGTTGGCAATCGCTGCGGTGGCGGCCTTCAGCTGCAGGCCGAGTTCGCTCATGCCCGAACCCGGCTTTCGGCAGTAGGCCGTCTCGCCGATCCCGACGATGCACGCCTGGGTGCTCATGCGCTCGCCTCGCTCTGCCCTAGACCCGCTTCGTGGGGTCGATCTTCGCGAGCCGCGCGAGGTTGAGGCCCAGGATCTTCGCCTTCGTCTCTTCGGTGATCGGCTGGTAGCCGTACTTCTCCTGGAGTTCTTCGGGCATCTCGAGGTTGCGGATGTAGTCCACCGCCAACGGCATGTCGTCGAAGGCCAGGTCGAGGCCCATCACGATCTTGTCGTCGGGGACCCACTGCAGGGCTTCGCCGATCATGTGGTAGCCGCGATAGGGAGAGCGTGCGAGCCAACCGATGATCCCCGAGAGGCTCAGGTAGAGGTTGGTGTGCTTCCCGGCCAGGCCCATCAGTTCCTCGTGGTGCGGCCACGCCATGTGGTAGGCGATGATCCGCAGGTCGGGGAAATCGAGACAGATGTCGTCGAGCAGATCGGGGTGCGTGAACTTGCTCGGCTGCGGGCACACGTAGCTCATGCCGGTGTGGATCGTAAGCGTAATGTCGAGCTCGAGGGCCTTCTCGTAGAAGGGCCACAGGCGCCGGTCGTTGAGCGGCCCGTCTTCCGGGGCGTAGACCTTGCAGAGCTTCGCGTTGCGTTCCTTCACCAGGTACTCGAGTTCCCAGATCGCGTTGTCGACACCGCGGCGGATGATCGGGCCGCAGTTCGCCTCGAGGTACATGCGCTCGGGGTAGGGCTCGATCTCCTTCAGCATGAAGGCGTTGGTCGACATGCAGGTGGCGTAGCCGCTGACGTCCATCATCGATTCGCGCAGGGCAAAGCAGACGTCGACGTTGGACTTATCCATCCACTCGATCAGCGCATGGGCCCGGGGCTCGGGCATGGCGTCGCCGCCCGAGAGGTCGCGGCCGCCGCCCCAGGAGCGCATCACGCCGTCGATGCTCTTCCACCAGCGCTCAAAGCCGGGGTAGTACTCCATTTCTTCCATCGCCTGGGGGTTCATGAAGTGGCACTCCGAGAGCGCCACGAAGTGGTTGTTGTCAGCCATTGCTTCCTTCTCCTTGAGGGGTTTGATTGCCGTCCCCGGCTTCTTGGATCCAGTTCCAGACCCGGTTCGGCGTCGCCGGAACTTCTCGGGCCCGTGCTCCCAGCGGTGCCAGTGCGTCGTTGATGGCGCACAGCACTGCGGCAGGTGTGGTGTGAATAGCTCCCTCGCCACAGCCCTTTGCGCCCAGCGGCGTAAAGGGTGAGGGGGTGACGACTTCGTCTCGCAATAATTCCGGGATCTCGTTCACCGTCGGGATCAGGTAGTCCATGTAGGTCGTCGTCAGCGGCTGGGCATCGTCATCGTAAACGTATTCTTCGTAGAGCGCCGCGCCAATCCCCTGGGCGACGCTGCCCTCGAGTTGGCCCTGCACCACGACGGGGTTGAGCCGCGTGCCGCAATCGTCCACCACCGCGTAGCGCAGGATTTCGGTCTGGCCGGTTTCGGGATCGATCTCGACAGCCACGACGTGCACCGACTGGGCCGCCGTCAGGTAGCTCTTCGCGCGGCCCTGTGCGTCGGGTTCGGTGCGGCCGGCGGCCGTCCAGACGTGGGTTGCCTCCGGGCGCGGGTCGATGTCAGGCGGCAGCAGGTCGCTGCGCGCGAGCATCGTCCCGGCGACCTCGGCGACGCTCATCGAAGCCCCCTCGACCCCGGGGATACCGAACTTCCCGTCGCGAAACACGATGTTCTCAGGCTCCGTCTGCATCAGGCCCGCCACCACCCGCGTCATCTTCCCGCGGATCTTCTCGCAGGCACCGAGTACCGCGCCGGTGATCGCGACGCCGAGACGGCTGCCGCCCGGGCCGAAGGAAGGCGGCGCGGACTGGGTGTCCATCGGGACCACCCGCACGGCCTCGAGTTCGCAACCGAAATAGTCGGCGGCCAGTTGCGACACGAGGGTGTACTGGCCCTGGCCCTCCATGGCGAAGCCGACGCGCACGCTGATCATGCCGAGGATGTCGATGTTCACCGTGGCGCCTTCGGGCACTCCGGTGCCGGGCAGGCCGACGATGGCGTAGGCATTCCAGTCGAAGACCCCGGGCTCGATGGCGCTGGCCACACCCACGCCGAAGAGGCGTCCCGCCGCGCGGGCCTCGGCCTGCTGGCGTCGCAGGCCCGCGTAGTCGGCGAGTTCGAGCGCGCGGTCGAGCACCTGCTCGTAGTCGCCGCTGTCGTATTCGTTGCCGCTGGGGATGGTGTAGGGGAAGGCGTCCTTCGGGATGAAGTTCTTGCGGCGAAACTCGGCCGGGTCGATGGCGAGGCTGCGGGCGGCGATGTCCATCATCTGTTCGAGCACGAAGAAATGCGGCGGCGGTCCCATGCCGCGGTAGGGACTCGAGGGCAGCTTGTTGGTGGCGACGAGCTTGAGATCGTATGCCGCGACGGGGATGGCGTAGGGTCCGGTGAAGGCCGCCAGCGGCTTCGCGGCGCAGATCGCGCCGTAGGGTTCGCCGTTGGCGCCGAGATCGTCCACCAACTTCACCCGCAACCCCGTCACCTTTGCATCGGCATCCACCGCGAGTTCGACTTCGTAGTGGCGGTCCCAGGCCTGGCTGCCGCCGGCGGTGAGGTATTCCATCCGGTCTTCGATCCACTTCACCGGGCGTCCTTCGGCCTTGCGCGAGAGCAGGCAGGCGACATCGGTGCAGCGCGTGCCGCCGCGTCCGCCGAAGCTGCCGCCGTGGGGCGTGGCGATGACGTTCACCTTGTTCGAGGGCAGCCCGAAGACCGCCGCGCGCCCCAGGCCGAAGTGCGAGGCGGACTGGATGCTGCCGCGCACCGTGAGTTCGAGGCTCATGGGGTCCCATTCGCAGATGGCGCCAAAGGTTTCGGTCGGGTTCGCACCGACGCGGTTCCAGCGAAAGCTTTCGCGAAAGACGTGCGGGGCGGCGTCGAAGGCGGCGTCGACATCGCCCCAGGTGAAGACCCGGTCGAGCATCTTGTTGGTGCCCTTGGCCTCGTCGACCAGTGGACTTTCGGGCTTCATCGCTTCGAAGGGATCGACGATCGGGTCGAGGGGTTCGTATTCGATTTCGATGGCCTCGAGGGCATCTTCGGCGGCGGCGCGGGACTGCGCGGCCACCGCGGCGACCGGCTCGCCGACGAGGCGGACCTCGTCGCCCGCCAGGCAATGGCCCCCCCAGCCATCGGGGGACGACGCCGCCGGGTGGCTCCAACGCCGGGCGTCTTCGCCAGTGACGACGGCTTCAACGCCGGGCAGGGCCTCTGCTGCAGTCACGTCGAGGCTTTCGATGCGCGCGCGCGGGAAGGGGCTTCGCAGCACCGCGCAATGCAGCATCCGCGGCAGCTTGATGTCGTCGAGAAATTCGGTCCGGCCGGTGAGGAGGGCAGGGTCCTCACGCCGGCGCACCCGCCGCCCGACGAAGCGCCGCTGGCTCGTCGGCAGGCCGTCAAGGTTCTTCGGGATCTCGATGGCCATTTCAGGCGCCGCTTTCGGTTGACGGCGAAGCACCGAGCTTCGCGAAGGCCGACTGCACCGCGCGCAAAATCCCCGCGTAGCCGGTGCAGCGACACAGTTGGCCGCCGAGTACATCGCGGATCTGTTCCTCGCTGGGGTTCGGCTCATCGTCGATGAGTTCGTGCAGCGCCATCAGGAAGCCGGGGGTGCAGAAGCCGCACTGCAGGCCGTGCTCCTC
This sequence comes from uncultured Pseudomonadota bacterium, assembly GCA_913054385.1. Lineage (GTDB taxonomy): Bacteria > Myxococcota_A > UBA9160 > UBA9160 > UBA4427 > JAYGCV01. The sequence continues at coordinate 17,035 of CAJXIC010000004.1, read as the reverse complement.
GGCGAAAGCCTCCTGCAGCGGGTGGAGTTTGCCGTCGGGGCTTGCCAGGCCTTCGACCGTGAGGATCTCCGCGCCGTCGGCCTGCACCGCAAGCATCAGGCAGCCGCGCACCGCGACGCCATCGACACGCACCGTGCACAGCCCGCACACGCCGTGCTCGCAGCCGACGTGGGTCCCCGTCAGGTCGAGTTCGTCGCGCAGAAAGTCGACAAGCGAGGTGCGCGGCTCGGCGAGCCCCTCGGCGGGGCGTCCGTTGACACGCAGGCGTACCGGGATGCGGGTGGGGGACATCGGTGTGAGAATCTCCGGGAGGGTCTAGGCCTTCGCCGCGCGCGCGACGGCGGCTTCGAGGGCGCGCTTCGAGACCGTGCGCGCGAGTTGTCTGCGAAATTCGGGCGAGGCGTGTTGATCGCCCGGGGGTTCTTCGAGGCCCGCTCCGATGGCGGCGGCCACCTCGGCGTGGAGCGCCTCCGAGGGGACCTCGCCGCGCAGGCGTTCCTCCTGGGAAAGGGCGCGCACGGGGGTGGCATCGACGCCAAAGAGCACGATCCGGGCGTCCTGGTAACGGCCCGCTTCGAGGCGCGCGGTCGCCGCCGCGCCGGCCATGGCAAAGTCGCCGTGGCGACGGCAGATCTCCGCGAAGCCGACGCCCTCGCCGGCCGGGCGCTCGGGGAAGGTCACCTCGAGCAGGATTTCGTCTTCCGCGAGGGCGGTGGTCAAGTAGGTGACGAAGAAGTCCGCAGCCGCGATGCGGCGTTCGCCCGAGGGGCCGATGACCCGAAATTCTGCATCGAGGGCGACGGCCACCGCGGGGTATTCGGCTGCCGGGTCGGCGTGGGCCATCGATCCGCCGAGGGTGCCGCGGTTGCGGATCTGCGGGTGGGCAATGTGGCCGGTGGCTTCGTGTAGCAGCGGCTGTTTTTGGGCCACCAGGGCTGAGCGTTCGATGCTGCGCTTGGTCGCCATGGCCCCGATGCAGAGCGCGCCGTTTTCGTCGCGGATCGCGTCGAGTCCCTCGATGCGTCCGAGGTCGACGAGCCGCTCCGGGCGGGCGAGGCGCATATTCAGCGCGGGTACCAGGCTCTGGCCGCCGGCTAGCAGGCTGGTCTCGATGGCGGGGTCGGCCAGGAGGCGGAGGGCTTCCTCGACGCTCGAAGGCGCTTCGTACTCGAAGGGTGCGGGTTTCATCGGCGCTCTTCGGGGACTCCCTGGGGCCGCCGCAGTCCATTCTCGGGCTCCCCCGCGGCCCGGGCCGAATGGCGCTGGGTGGGGGGGGGCCGGGGGGCGACGCGGCGGAATGGTAACGCGTTGCAGCCGCATTTCACCGGGTTTTGGCGGCTGGTTGTCGGCTGGATCGAGCGGCACATCCCCGGGCTTCCGACTACGCTCGGGCGACGAAACCGGGGAGGGGCGACGATGGCATGGGGTGAGTGGCAGACGGTCGAGGGCGATGGTTTCGACTTCGACGAGATCCGCTACGAGAAGAAGTGGCACGACGAACTCGAGGGCGGGATCGCGCGCGTCACGATCGACAAGCCCGAGAAGTACAACGCGATGACCCTCTCCACGGTCGAGGAGATGTTCCGCGCTTTCTACGACGCCAACCACGACACCAGCCTCGGGGCCATCGTGGTGGCGGGCAGTGGCAAGCACTTTGGCGTGGGCGGCGACGTCGAGTGGGAGAAGTGGGGGCTGCGAAACGCCTTCTACTTTCGCTACCCGCACAACCGCCTGATCCGGCAATCGCGAAAGCCGGTGATCGCTGCGGTCCACGGCTATTGCCTCGGCGGGCACAACCACATGGCTTATTGCTGCGATTTCACCATCGCGGCGGAGAGCGCGAAGTTCGGGCAGGCCGGGCCGAAGGTGTCGAGCCCCGCGGACGGTTTCTTCGTTCCGTATCTCACGAAGGTGGTGGGCGCGAAGAAGGCCCGCGAGATGTGGATGATGTGTCGGCGCTATCCCGCGGACCAGGCTCTCGAGATGGGGCTCGTGAACAAGGTCGTCCCCGATGCCGAACTCGACGCCGCGGTCGATGCCTGGTGCGAGGAACTGCTGGCGGTGAGCCCGGGATGCCTCGAAATCCTGAAGGCCGCCTTCGACCAGGAGATGGACGGCTACCAGGAGATGGGCGTGATCTCGGGCGAGTACTACCCCGATTGGTTCGACTCCGCCGAGGGGAAGGAGGGCGGCGCCGCCTTCAGCGAAAAGCGCACGCCGCGCTTCTGGAAGATCCGCCGCGAAGCCAAGGGCGACTAGCGCCGAGTTGGGGACGGTCCTGCATTCTGCGCTGGGTCGGCTCGGCGGAAGCGCTCGGTCTTCAGGCGACGGTCTTCTACCGCGTGACGGATGCCGCTCGTTCCATCTACCGCATCCGCGACGTCGACAAGGCGTTGTTCACCGAGTCGACTGCGATTGTCCGCTCGGCCGCTGGGCGCCTGGAACTGGATGAACTCCAGTCTTCTCGTGAATCGATGAACGAGGAGATCGGACGAAACCTGCAAGAAAAGGCGATGGAGTGGGGGCTCGAGATCACGTCAACAGCGATTACCGACGTCATCGTCGATGAAAGAACCAAGGACGCGCAGCGCCAGCAGTTGAATGCGGAGCGCGAGCGTCGCGCCGCACGACGTCTCAGTCGTCCGGGAGCCCCAGGGCGCGGCTGGCGGCGAGTTGGGCGATTTCGTCCGAGGTGTAACCGAGTTCGGCGAGGATCTCGGCACTGTGCTGGCCCAGCAGCGGCGGCGGGTGTTGGACCGCGCCCGGTGCGTTTTTGAATTTGAGCGGCACCCCGGTCACCTTTACCTCGCCGAGAGTGGGATGGGCCGTCGGGACGATCATCTCGTTGTGCGCGATCTGCGGGTCGGCGACGACCTCTTTGACTGAGTGGACGGGCGCAGTGAGGACGTCGGCCGCTACCAGGCGCTCGATCAATTCGGCGCGGTCGAAGTCGCGAGTGCGGGCATCGATCGCCGCGTCGAGTTCGTCCTGGTTCTGCATGCGGGCGTCGATGTCGCAGAAGCGGGGATCCGCGGTCCAGTCGACCTCGAGGGCTTCGCAGAGTTTGGCGAAAAATTTCTCGGCCGGGCAGGTGATCACCAGCGAGTGCCCATCCTTCGTGCCGTAGATGCCCGAGGGTGCGAAGTAGAGGCTGCGATTGCCGGTGCGGGGGGTCTCCTCGCCGGTTACGAGGTAGCTGCCGATGCCTGAAGCCTGGGCGTGTACCAGCGCGTCGAGCAGCGAGACATCGACGCGCTCGCCTTCGCCGGTTGCGTCGCGGCGCCGCAGGGCGGCGAGGGCGCCGGTGGCCGCGAGCACCGAGGAGAGGGTGTCGATCAGGGGAATCGTGACGCGAACCGGATCGCCTTCGGGATCGCCGTTGAGCGCGAGCAGCCCGGCGTAGCCCTGGATCAAGAAGTCGATCCCGGGGCGGCCCTGGTAGGGGCCGTCGGGCCCGAAGGCGGTGACGCCCACCCAGATCACGTCTTCGCGATGGGCCTTCACCGATTCGTAGTCGAGGCGAAGTTTCGAGAGCGCGGGTTCGCGAATGTTGGTGATCACGATGTCAGCGCTCTGTACGAGTCGCTTGAAGACGCCTTGGGCGTCGTCGCGCTTCAGATCGAGGACCAGTCCGCGCTTGCTGCGGTTGAGACTCAGGTAGGCCGAGCGTTCGCTGCCGCGGCGCGGGCCGAGGTGGCGACTCTCGTCGCCGTAATGCGATTCGAGTTTGATCACGTCGGCGCCGAGATCGCCGAGGAGTGTCGCCGCGTAGGGCCCGGCCATCATCGTCGAAATCTCGACGACGCGGAGACCGGCGCAGGGGCCTTGCGCGGACGAAGCTTGGCTCACGGGATCGCGCCCTGGGATTTGAGCTTCTCGATCGCGTCCCACTCGAGGCCGAGGGCTTCCATCAGCAGGATCTCGGTGTCCTGGCCGAGTTCGGGGCCGAGGCGTTCGACGCGGCCGGGGGTCTTCGACAACCCTACCGGCAGCCCGCGGATTTCGACCTCGCGGCCGACCTCGTCGCAGTGGACGCGCAGCAGGTAGTCGTTGGCCCAGGCCTGGGGATCCGCAGCGAGATCCTTCAGGGTATGGATGCGGCTGCAAGCCAGCCCGCCGGCCGACCAGGCATCGATCCACTCGGCACCCGGTCGCGCAGCGATCGCCGCGTCGAGCGCCCCCACCAGGGCGGCAGCGTTCTCGCTGCGTAAGGGGGAACTCGCGAAGCGCGGATCCTCCGTGATCGTGCTGGGCAGCGACGCTGTCAGCGCCTGCCAGTTGGAGTCGTTGTTCTCGGCGCAAAGAGTGAGCCAGTCGTCCGCGGCGCGGTAGCGGTTCCACAGCGGATTGCGGGCGCCCAGGCGCGGCTGCGGCTCGGAGTAGAGCGGATTTCCTCCGGCGAGGAAGGGCTGCAGGGTGGGGGCCGCCATGAAGAGCTGCGCGCCGTAGAGCGAGGCGTCGAGCGCCTGTCCGCGGCCGGTCTTCTGACGTTGATGGAGTGCCAGCAGGATGCCGAGGGCCGACAGCATGCCGCCGTAGGTATCGCCCGAGCCCATGCCGAGGTAGATCGGCGGCTGTCCCGGTTCGCCCTGGCGGGTCATCAAGCCGGTCAGCGCCTGCACGTTGATGTCGTAGGAGGGGCGATTGACTTCGACCGCGTGGCCGTAGCCGGTATTGGTGGCGTAGATCAGCTTCGGGTTTCGCTTCGAGAGTTCTTCCCACGTGAGCCCCCAGGCGCGCAGGCTCTCGGGCTGGAAGTTCGACAGGAAGACGTCGGACTTCTCGACCAACTGGTAGAAGAGTTCGCGCCCGGCCTCGCTCTTGAGATCGATGGCGAGGCTCTTTTTGTTGCGGTTGATCACCAGGAAATATTGGTTCCAGTCGCCGATGGCGAGGGCCTTGATGCTGCGGACGCCGCGCGCCCCGTCGCCGTGGACCGGGCGCTCGACGTGGATCACCTCGGCGCCGAAATCCGCCAGGTATTGGGCGCAGACGGGGCCCTGTAGCCATTGAGTCAGATCGAGAACGCGGAGACCTTCGAGGGGCAGGGCGGGGGCCGCTTCCGTCCCGGCGGTCTCTCGCGCCGGACTTTCGGCGCCCCCTTCGAGTTCGCGCAAGATCTCTTCGCTGTGCTCGCCCGGGGCGGGCGCCAGGCGGGTGAGTGCGGCGGGGCTCTCCGCCAGGTGCACCGGAAAGCCCAGGCTTTTCACACTCCCGGCCTCGGCGTGATCGACCTCGATGATGTAGCGGTTTGCCTCGGCGGCGGGGTCCGCCGCCGGGTGGTCGTATTTTTCGATCACGTCGGCCGGCAATTGCATCCGATCGAGTTCGGCCTTCCAATGCGCCCCCGGCTGCGCCTGAAAGACAGCTTCGAGTACCCGCAGCATTTCGAGGCGATTGGTTTCGCAGCGTTTCTCGTGGCTGTCGAAGCGCGGATCGTCCAGCGCCAGACCCGTAATCTCCGCGAAGGCCGGCCAGTACTTGTCGGTGTCGGGCATGGCGAGAGTGACCCAGCGCCCGTCGCTGCAGGGGTACATCGGCCCGCTCATGGGGTTGCTGGCATCGAGCCGGTCGATGGGCAGCAAGAAGCGGTCGTCGCGGATGGCGAGGTAGGCCTGCAGGTCGAGGCTCTGCGAAAACATGTTGCCGCCGAGCAGGGAAGCGTCGACCGTCTGTCCCTCCCCCGAACGTTCGCAGTGGCGCAGCGCCAGCACGCTGCCGAAGGCCAGCATCGCGGCGGTCTGCATCTGCCCGATTCCCGAGTAGACGGGGGGCTGCCCCGGCTGGGGCAGGCTGCCCATCACGCCGGTGTGTGCCGCGGCGAGTTCGTCGAGGGCCGGCAGGTCGCGGTCGGGGCCCTTTGGACCGAAGCCCGAGGCGCGGGTGTAGACCAGCGCCGGATTTGCGGTCGCGAGCGTTTCCGGATCGAGGTCGAGCTGCCGAGCTTCCTCGAAGCCGAGATCCGTGACGAAGACGTCTGCGCGCCCAAGCAGCCGAGCGAGGGTTTCGCGCCCGCCCTTCGAGGAGAGGTCGAGGGCCAGGCTGCGCTTGTTGCGCTGGGCCAGTTCGTGCAGCGAATCCCAGCGCTCGGGCGGGTGCATGCCGTCGCGATCCGGATCGACGGGGCGCGGGCTTGCTGTGTTCTCGACGCGGATCACGTCGGCGCCAAAATCGCCGAGCAGCGCCGCGGCCAGCGAGGCGTAGAACTCGCTCGTCAGATCAACGACCCGAATGCCTTCGAGGGCTGCGCCCATGGAGCGAGCCGGGGACTATTTCGCCGCCGACCAGTCGGCGATCGTCTCGAGGGTCTTGTCTTCGCTGGCGACCGAGTCGGGCAGGGGACGTCCGAGCCACTCGGAATAGAAGGTGTCGAGATCCGGCAGGAACTCGAAATCGGGCGGACAGCCCCGGGGCATCGCCTCCACCTCGAGTTGGCTGCCGCAGCCCGGGCAGATGTATTCGCGGAGCTGGGTCCACGACGGGTCGGGCATCTCGCGGCCTTTGTAGATCTCGCCCAGCGAAGCCTCGTCGTCGCGCACGTGGATCAGCGAGGAGAGCTTCCAGTTGGTGCGGTAGTCGCCAAAGTCGTGCCCGCAGCGGCACTTCACCACGCGGGCCCCGTCTGCGGAGACGATGAAGAGCATCGGCGTGAGCGGCAGCAGGATCGTCTCCTTGAATGTGACCCGCTCCTGCATGATTTCGATGTACTTGTCGAAGCGATCGCTGTCCTTGGGGCTCTTGATGATGTCCTGGGTGGCGGGCCAGGGCAGCACGCCGTCGATCAGTTTTTCGATGTCCGCTTTGTGAAACTCGGCCATTTCGTTCTCCTGGGTCAGTCGGGGGCGGCCCCGCGTTCTCTTGGCTGGGGTGTCTAGAAGACGAAGTCGTCCGGCAGGGCCCAGAAGGCCAGCAACTCTTCGCCATAACTCGGGGAGAGTTCCATCGAGGTGCGCCACATGTGGAGCACGGCCTCGTCCATGTTCTCCCGGGCCTCGATCTTTGTGCGCTCCACGGCCCACCACTCCTTGAAGGGAACCGCCTTGGCGATTCGCTCGGCGCGGATTTGTTGGCGGCGCTTCTCGCTGGCGGCGACGTCGACGATGAAGTCGCGTTCGCTTTCCTGCTTCACTACGAGGCCGTGGATCTCCTCGGCGACGCGTCGGCTGGTCCAGCCCTTGTTGAGGTCCTCCTCGATGCTGATCGGATCTCGGGTGATGGGGTCGCCCATCGATTGGGCGCCGGACACCGGGTGAAGGATCACGTCGTAGTTCTGCAGCGGTTCGGGTGTGATGAAGGGGGCTATCGCCGCATCTTCCATCTGGCGGGCGGTGATGATCCGGGTGATGGTCGGATCCTCGGCCGGACCGCGCTCGTGGATCAGCGGCTTTTGTGCGTCGATCAGTTCCTTCAAGTTCGTGTCGTGGGCGTAGCTCGGGCGATCGGGCCAGGTGGGATAGGCGCCGTACATGCCGTGGTTCGGTAGCACCTTCGAGCGCATGCCCGCGCAGCCGCACTGGTAGTCGATGCCCGTCGTCCCGTAGATCATCCACACCGCGGTGTGCCCGAGGCCGCCCCGGAACTGGCCGTAGCCGCCGGAGTCGGGCTCGATGTTTCGGCCGAGGTACATGATTGGCAGGTAGCCCTCGATCACTTCCGCCGACCCGAAATCCGCGTTGGGGGTGTAGATGCACCAGGCGCTGTTTTCACCGTCGGCGTAACCCCGGGCCGGGGAGCCGTTGCTCGCCTGCTCGAGCGTGAGGCTTGCGAGGTACATCCCGAGTTGGGTCTGGCCCGCGAACTCCGCGGTCATGGTCGTGGCCGCGCCGGCGGCCATTTCTTCGACGAAGCCGCGCATCTGGAAGAGGCGCCCAAAGACCTCGTAGAGGCTGCTCATCCAGATCACGGCGGGTGCCCAGGCGACCCCCGACGAAGCGAAGAAATCCTTCTCGAAGGGGTTGGCCCAGGAACCGCTCGGCGGCATCTCGACTTCCCACGAAGCCGTCGGTCCCGAGTTGAACATGTCGAAACCGACGATGTGGGAGTAGCCGTTCAGCAGCCCGCTCTTGAGGGCCGTGGGGCTGATGTTCTGGCCGAAGGGCACGGTGCCACTGGCACCGCGCAGCGACAGCTTGACCGTGGCGTCGGCGTTGACCGTCATCTCCATCGGCAGGTTGAAGAGGCAGTCGATGTCCTGGGAGGGATCGAGAACGCGCTTTCCCTTCATCGCCAGGTCCTTGAACTGCGACTTGCGAATGCGACCCGGAATCGCCTGGGTCCGCACCCGGGATACCGCGTAGCGCCGACTGTCTTCGACGTATTCCTTCGAGGCGTCGAGGATGAAGTCGAGGCCGTATTTCTCGATCACCTCGAAGAGTCGCTCTCGGATTGTGATGCAGCCGGCCAGTCGCCCGCGCGCGTCGCCAAGGACATAGTCCGGGGTGCGTGTTCGCGAGCGGATGCGCAGGTCGTACCACGGGTAGTAGCGGTCGCTCTCGCCGACCTTCTCCATCGAGAAGGTGAGGCCGTCGGCGAAGACGTTCGGGTTGAGGAAGCCGATCGAGCCGGGCTGGGCCATGCCGACGTCGTTGACGTGGGTGACCGAGGAGGCCCAGGCGACCAGCTTGCCCTTGTAGCGGATCGGCATGCACATATCGAAATCCGGCGTGTGGATGCCCCCGTAGTGCGGGTCGTTGTTTTCAAAGATGTCGCCGTTCTCGAAGCCGGGGTGATCTTCGTAGCCGAGCCGGATGAAGTTCTTGATCATGTCCGCGAGCAGGCCCGGGTGCGCGGTGATCCCCCGGGATACGCAGATGGCGTCGCCGGTGGGGGTGTGGAGTGCCCAGAGTGCGTCGCCGCCCTCGGCCGCCACCGGAGAGGTCGAGGCCATGCATCCCACCGACCAGGCGGCGTTGCAGATGTTGGAGAGAATGTGCCAGACGGCCTCGTAGGTCCCCGGGTCGCTCTCCTTGCGCGCGAGCGATTCGTAGCCGTAGAGGTGGCCGGTCTTCTCGAAGAGGGCCTCGTATGCCGCGAGTTGTTCCTTGAGACTGGGTTCCGACATCATGAGGCCTTTCGTTCAATCCAATAGATTTCGTGTTCATCGATTCGGACGTGCCATTCGGGCGGGACGAAGAGCGTGGTATTGGACGCCTCGATCACCGCGAGGCCATCGATTTCGTTGCCCGCCACCAGCTTTTCCATTTGCCAGATGTCCGCCTCGTGCCAGCTGCCGCCCTGGAAGACGGGGCGCTTTCCCTTGAACGAATCCGTAGGCGGTGTCTTCCCCTGTAGCGCAACCTTTCGCAGGGTTGGCTTCACGGTGTCGACCTTGGCGATCACGCACACCTCGGTGAGTTGGTAGTCGCTGCTGTCGGGCTTTGCCGCCAGCGTCAACATCGTCGTGTAGATGTCCTCGAAGTGGGCGGTCAGCCGGTTCATGTCCTCGACGGTATCGAGGCTCTCCACCGGCGATTCGACCTCGATATCGTGGAGCTGGCCGAGGAACTTCATGTAGACGATCCGGCTGGTGGAGATCTGGCTCCGTTCGAAGCCCTCGCCCTCGAGTTCTTCGATGAGTTCGCGCTCGAGGTCGTTCCACGCCGCGGTGACGGGCTTCAGGTAGGCGAGCTTCGTGGCGTCGTCCATTTCGGCGGTGAGCGCCGAGGCGATGCTCTTGTGCCGACGGTGCGAGTAGTCCATGCAGGCGCCCCCCCAGGCCGAGAAGCCGCCGGCGTGGGGCACCGTGCAGACGGCCTTCCAGGGGTAGTCGCCGGCGTAGCCCAGCAGGTGCAGCGGGCCGCCGCCGCCGTAACCCAGCAGCACGTACTCGCGCAGGTCGTGTCCCACCATCAGGCTCTGGACGAGATGCTCGCGCATCATCACGTTGAGCAACTCGAGGCAGGTCTCCGCAGATTCGTAGACGTCGAGCCCCAGCGGATCGGCGACCTTCTCCTTGAAGGCCTTGAGCGAAGCCGCCTTGCTGATCGGGACCTTGCCGCCGAGGTAGTTGGTCTCGCTGAGGATGCCGAGCAGCAGGTTGGCGTCGTTGATGGTGGGGATCTCGTTCCCCGCCTCCATGAATACCGGCCCCGGGGTGCCTCCCGCAGAATCCGGTCCGAGCTTGATGCGATTGGTGAGCGGATCGATCCGGATGTAGGTGCCCGTGCCCGCGCCGATCGAGCGGATGTCGAGCATCGGCACGTTCACGTACATGCCCTGAAAGCCGGGCTCGCGGTTGATGGGCACGATGCCCGCGGTGATGGCGCCGGCATCGAAGGAAGTGCCGCCGACGTCCGAGCAGACGATGTTCTCCTCGCCGATCACGCTGGAGAGATATTTCGCGCCCATCAGCCCGCCCACCGGGCCGGACATGGCGGCTTCGAAGAGCCGCGGGTAGCGGATATTGGTGATGCCGCCGTAGCCCAGCACGGTCTTGAGGCTGTGGGTGTGGCCGGTCTTCGCCAGTTCTTCCTCGATGCGAAAGAGCTGCTTGCGGGCCGGATCGGATGCGTAGGCCTGCACCACGGTGGCGTTGGCCCGCGAGATCTCGCGCGTGGTGGGGGCCACCTGGCTCGAGAGTTCGAGCACGACTTCGCGGCCGATCTCCTTCATCACCTCACGGGCGATTTCGGCGGCGCGCACTTCGTGCTGAGGGTTGGTGTAGGACTGGAGGAAGACGATGGCGATGCTCTGGACTTCCTCGTCGATGATCAACTCGCGCACGCCCTTTCGAACGTCGTGCTCGTACATCGGGATGATCACCTGCCCGAACATGTCGATCCGCTCGGTGACCCCGCGCGCCTGACGACGCGGTACCAGCGGGATCCTGTGCTTGCGGTACTGCATGTGGGTGATCTCGCTCCACTGCGCACCGATGAAGGTTTGCGAGCCCCTGCCCTGGGCGAGGATGTCCTCGAAGCCCTTGTTCACCAGCAGTCCCGTCTTGTAGCCGCTCATGTTGATGACGGTGTTGAGCATCGAGGTGCCGGTGTAGATGGCGGTCTCGATCTGTTTGCCGAAATCGCGGCCCTCTTCCTGGGAGATCCCCATGAATTCAAGGGCTTCCCAGAACGACTCCATGTAGCCGATGCTCTCGTCCTGGGGTGACGTCGGGGCCTTGCCGATGACGCTGCGGCCTTCTTCGTCGACGATGATGACGTCGGTCATGGTGCCGCCGGCGTCGCAGGCAACTACATAGCGGGGCATGGCGTTTCTACCTTTCCGAGGTGGCTCGTCCGAACAGCTTGCGGACGAAACGGGAGATCGCAGCCCAGAGGGTCTGCAGCAGGAGGGGGAGCACGCGAATCGCGTTGGACTCGGTGTCGGTGACCGGGGAGGGTGCTTGCGCGGCGCCCGCGGTGTCGCCTTCTGCGGCGGGTGTCGCCTCGAGCAGCGCCTTTGTCGAGGCGGCGAACTGCTGGAAGAGTTGGTGCGAGATGCCCTTTATCATGCGGCCGCCCACCTGCACGATCTTTCCGGTGATGTCGACGCGCGCTTCGAAAGAAACCGCGGTTCCCGATTCGAGGGGCGTGAGCTTCGAGAGAATTCTCGCCGAAGCGGTGCCACCGCCGGCTTCGCGGCCCGAGGCCTTCATCTCGACTTCGCGCGCCGCGACGTCGACGCGGACGAAATTCACCTTCCCCTTGTAGCTGGCACCCACCGCCCCGAGTTTCACGCGCACGCGGCCCTTGAAGTTCTCGGCGTCGACGATTTCGTCGAGGGCCGCACCGGGCATGCAGGTGACGACGCGGGCAGGGTCGAGCAGGAAGGCCCACACCGCTTCGACCGGCGCGGCGACTTCGAACTGTTCTTCGATCTCGATTGCCAAGGGTCGGTTCTCACGCAGGATCTGGGCCGGCGTCGCACGCGGCCGCGTAATCGCAGGGGGTGTCGATGTCTCCGGGTGGAGTGCCCTCGCACTCGACCACCTGCAGGTTTTCGGGATGGCGGGAGAGCCATTCCGCGAGTCCCTTCCCCCCGGACAGGGCCATGACCTCGGGCCACAGCTTGCGGGCGACGAAGACCGGGTGGGCGGGAACGTGTTCTAGTTGGGCGCCCGAGTATACAGATCGGGCGCAGGGTTTCCCCGATTTCTCGAAGGCCCGGGCGACCCGTTCGATGACTGCGGGCCGGACCCTCGGCTGGTCCCCCAGCAGGATCACGGCGGCGCTGGCATCGCCTCGGGCGGCAGCCAGGCCGAGCCCCAGGGAGTCGCCGATCCCGCTGGATTCGCGCGCATTTACGACGACCCGGGTGGGGACCCCGGCCGGCAGCGCGAGCTCCCCGAGGCGCGCTTCGACCGTGGGATTCACGACCAGCACGATCTCAAAGACGCCGGACGCCGCCGCGGCTTCGAGCACATGCTGGAGGATCGGACGCCCCTCGAGTGGCAAGAGCCCCTTCGGAGCCCCCATTCGGCGGGAGGCACCGGCTGCCAGCACCACCGCTGAGTAGCAAGGGTGGCATGGGGAGAAGGAGGGGGCGGGGGGCACCCCGCCAGACTAGCGGCTGGGTCGAGCGTCCTCTCGACCCGCCGATCCAATTCGGGGGGCGGCCGTTTCTAGCAGCGGCACCGTCGGGCGCGCAGGGCGAGCAGCGTGAAGATCGCCCAGGGGATTGCCGCCCGGGGCTCGGGCAGGGTGACCTCACCGTCGCTCCACTCGATCTAGAACCGGGCGATCAGATCTCCGCTGGCGTCCTCGATTTCGACTTCGCTGAGGGTCACGGTGCTGGCGAAGTCGGCCTCGCCGGCGGTGCCAACCCAATAGGCGTATTCCTCGGAAATTTCACCCGTATCTGAAGAGGACCAGTAGCTCTGAGCGTAGAGTTCCACGCGAACGCCGAACTCGTCTCCCACCCGGACCGACATCCGATCGGCACCGATGTGGGTGCCCGGCCCCGCGTTGAGATCCACGGCGTTGGGTCCGCTGCCGCCGCCACTCGAGGCGGTGGTCCAGTTGTATCCGTCGATCGTTGTCATGATCGTGCCCGTGATGGCCGGAGCGATGTGGGTTTCGTGCCCGATGCCCGTTCCACCTGAGCAGCCGATGGTGCTGCAGGCCTGCAATACACCCTCGCCGCAATGGTGCCAACGAATCAGCCACGGCCCCATCCCGCGTTCGAGGGAGGCGCTCCGGGAAGGCACGTCGTACCAGGCGCGCTTCCGCGGTCCCGAAAAAGATAGGAGGGCCGGTAAGCGGGGCATCCCCGTCCGGGAACGGCATACTTAGGGGCGCTCTCGGCCTGCCAGTCCGAGCAAGGAGAGACCATGTCCCGCACCGCCGCCTATCTGGAAGCCGCCGCCGATCGCGTGATGATCCAGGACCTGGTTGCGCGCTATGCCCTCGAAGTCGATTACGGCACCCCCGAGGCCTTCGCCGCCACGTTTTGTGAAGACGGCGTCTTCGAGATCCCGGCGGTCCGACTGCGTTGCGAGGGACGCGAGGCCATCGCCGACTTTGCGGAGGCGGTGCAGCGGACCTTGCCGCCGCTGCACCATGTGATCAGCAATCATGCCATCGAGGTGGACGGCGACCGCGCCCACGGGCGCTGTGAACTCAACGAGTTCAGCGCACTCCCCGACGTCATCATCCCCAACGTCCAGGGGCTCTACGATGACGACTACATCTTCGACGGAAGTGGTTGGCTGATCGAGCGACGGAGCACCTCGTTCGCCGCCTCCGCCGCAGGAGCGATCGGACCCCTCAAAGAGACGTCGCGAGCGTTCTTTGCCGCGGTCGGGCACTTCGTGCGGCAATAGGACCGGGCCCCGTGGTCCGGGAAGTCAGGCGAGAGCGTATTCCTGGCGCAGGTCGGTGAGGGAGGACTCCCAAAAGTCCTCCCAGTGCACGCCCATCAGTGGCTTGGCACGACGTCCGAGGGCCCAGCCTTCCGTGATCGCGTCCATCACCACCGGTAGCAGCTGCGGCTTGTAGAGAACCATCTGCAGGGGGCGGCTCGCAATGATCATGGCGGGGTAGGGCGCGGGCACCTGCGCCACCGAGAAGCTGACGACCCGCACTTCGCCAAGCGGCGTGGTATCGAAGCCCGTCAGGACGTGGAATAGATCGTGGAGTTGGAAGCCGCGCTCGGCCAGGTAGCCGACATCGTCTCCCCGGGCCGCGTGCGCCTCGATGAAGGCCGACTCGCGCAGCAGGTTCGGGTCGAGATCGTTGTCGGCCAGGTAGCGCTCATACTCTCTGCCGAGACTGCCCTGCGGGAGCGATGCGAGGTGCTTGCGGTCGGGGAGCGGGCTGAGGTAGCGATCCTCGAGCATTTCGCGCGCGACGGGGCTGCCGAGCGCGAGTGCATCGAAGCCCTCGAGCGCGGCCTCGTCCCCGCACCGCATGTAGGCCAGTGCCAGGGGAACCGACGCGCGTGGATCCCAGCTCGTCAGGGATTCGAGCAGGCTGGCGGCGAGTTCCGGGTCCAGATCCGGAGAGTTCGGGCTCGACATCGTTTTGTCTCCTACGCCCAGCGGTACCGCGTCGGCGTCCCAGCGGGTCGGGGAAGCGGCTCGGTTTTGGCGATAGACCCGCCAAGGGTTCTGCTTTTCTCGAGCCACCGCAATCCGTCCGCAGATCCGGCCGAGTCGCGCGGCGCCTGGCATGCGCGTGGTCCCAGGAGTCGGGGCCGGCGGCGAGCGACCCTTGACTCTGGACTTGACTCCAGGGTCTATACTGGGGATCCGGGAGACGAAAGATGAAGATCGGTGCATTGGCCAGGGCGGCCGGGGTCGGGATCGACGCCATCCGCTTCTACGAGCGGGAAGGCGTGCTGCCCGAGCCGGCGCGGCGACCCTCGGGCTACCGCGAGTACGAAGAGGCGACAGTCCAGGACCTTCGCTTCATCAAGCGCGCCAAGCAACTCGGTTTCTCGTTGGGCGAAATCTCGGAGCTGCTCGCCATGGAGCGGAACCCGAAAGCGACCGCGGGGGATGTCCAACGGCTCGCGGAGGAGAAGCTGGCCGAACTCGACGACAAGATCCGCTCGCTAAAGCGAATGAAGAAGGCGCTCCAGAAGGTGGCCGAAGACTGCCCGGGCAAGGGGCCCACGCAGGGCTGCCCGATTCTGTTTTCGCTCACCGAGGGGCGCCATGCAGCGCCCGCCGAGGGCGCGTAGCAACCGGCTCCGCACGAGACCTGTCAGGAGGAAGAAAATGAAGACAACGATGGTTGTGGCGGCGGCGCTGTTGGCATCGCAAGTGGCGCTTGGCGAAGAACTGCCGGTGGTGGTCGAGGAAAATCAGACGGTCGTTCAGGTGAACGGGATGGTCTGTTCCTTCTGTGCCTACGGAGCCGAGAAGGCGCTCTCGGATCTCGACTGTCTCGACGCCGCCGATTTCGGGAACGGTGTTTTCGTCGACATCGACACCCAACGGATCACCCTCGCGCTGCGGCCGGGCGAGAAGATCCCGTTTCGCGAGATCTACAAGCGAATCGAAAAATCTGGGTACGACCCGCTCACCTTCTACCTGCGAGCCGAGGGCCGATTGGAACGCGTGGGGGAGAAGCTTTTGCTGACCGATTCGAAGAGTGGTCAGCTCTTCTCGGTGGCTGCATTCGACTCTGTCCCGCTGGCTGCAGGCGCCGTCGTTCGCGTGCAGGCCCATTTCGATGCGGAGCAGGTTTCCGAACTGCCGGAAGGCGAAGCGGTTGAGATCACCATCGGTCGCGTGCTGTCCGGCTCGTCGATGACGGGCCAAAAGAGTGGATAGGCTGCGGCTGCGTTGGCTCGCCTTTGCGTTGCTACTGGGGGTGGGAGTCCCCGCAACCGGTTGGGCGCACCAGCCGGTGATGGACATGGCGCCGCGCTGGGACGGCGGCTGGGGCCTGCAGGTCCGGAACGAATTTCGCTCGTCGAATAAACTGCTCAGTGGGGATTCGAAGAGGGCGAACCCCCAGGGCCGCAAGCGACGCGTCAACACCACCTGGCTCGAGGGCGTCTACACCTTCGTGCGCGCGGTTCGTGTGACCGCGAAAATCCCGTGGGTCGAGCAGAGCCGCGTTTCGGTGGTGAGCGGCTCGGCGGTGAAGCAGACCGGCAGCGGGCTGGGCGACGCGATCCTGGGTCTTCAGCTGAAGCACTACATCAACCGCGAGGCCAGCACCGCCAACTTCGGGCTGACGCCGAGTCTTCGCTTTCCCACCGGATCCACCAGCGACGCCTACCCGGTGGGCGACGGCAGTTGGGATGTCGGTGTCAGCGCCTCCTTCAGCCACGAGACGACCTTCCTCTACCAGTTTTACGATCTCTCCTACTGGCACAACTCGAAGGGAAAGCGCGGCATCGACCGAGGCGACGAGGTGGGCCTCGACGTGAACGTCGGCGTTCATCCCTACCACGACAACCGACACAACCTGGGATTTTTCCTGATGGCCGACCTGTCGGCGCGCTACGAAGGACACGGCGAGGACACCGCGGGCACCACCGGCGGCAAGCGGGTTTCGCTGGGGCCCATCTTCGTGGGCTACTGGAACAACCTGATGCTGCGCTTCGACGTGAAGTTTCCGGTCTACCAGCGTGTCTGGGGAAGCCAGGTGGCCCACGGCACCGAATTCAACGCGGGGCTGGGAGTCGTGTTCTGATGCAAGACGGGTCTTCGGGGGCGGGTGGGGGCGCCGGGACGAGCGTGCTCTCGGCGGTGGGCCTGACACTTCTCGGGACCAGCTGCTGTGCGCTGCCCATCTTGCTTGTGGCGTTGGGGGCCGGCGGGGCCGTCGCGTCGATGGCATCGTCGCTGCCGTGGTTGGTTGCGCTTTCGGAGTACAAGCTCGCGACCTTCGGCTTTACGGCGCTGGCGCTGGGGTACTCGTGGTGGCGGGTCCGTGCCCTCGGCAACGCGGAAGCTTGTAGCCTCGAAGACGCCCGGCGCCTGCGCATGCAGCGCTGGGTGCTGCGCGCGGCGGGTGGCGTCTTCGCCGCATCGCTCTTCGCAGCCTACGCCCTGCTGCCCATCGCGATTTGGTTCGATCGCCCGTAACCCCGCGCGCGCGCCTGCGCTAGTCGAGCCCGTAGAGGCGGGCCGCGTTGTCGT
>CAJXIC010000003.1 GCA_913054385.1 uncultured Pseudomonadota bacterium | reverse complement strand
TTGGACGATTGCCGACCAGAAACTGGAGGCCGATTGCGCCCGGAGTGCCCAAGCCAGTGTGGCATTGCAGACTGCCGTTTACACGCGCCAAGTGCCCGCCATCCACCGCCTCGCCTCCGCGCAGGATCGCTTCGAGGGTCGACTCGCACTCGGCCACCTCGTAACCGTCAAAGACGCAGGAGAAATCCGCTGCCAGTCGTCCGTAGATCTCGAGGGCCGCCGTCTGCCCCGACCCCTTCCAGGCCTTGCGGGCGCGCACCCGCTGCTGCTGCATCGAGGCCTCGAAGCCATCGACGTCGGCGCGCAGGCCACGCCCCTGCAAGATGTCCTGGGTGAGGTCCACGGGGAAGCCGTAGGTGTCGTAAAGCCGGAAGACCGAATCTCCCGACAGTTCCTCGCCGCCGGCAGCTTCGACCTTTGCAATCTCGTCTTCGAGGAGTTCCAGGCCACGAGAAAGCGTCTCGAGGAAGCGCTCCTCGTCGCGGCGCACGCGGTCGGTGATGAAGGCGCGGCGGTCTTCGAGTTCGGGGTACACATCCCGCATCTCGTCGACGACCGCATCCGCAACCTCGAAGAGGAAGGGACGCTCGACGCCCAGCAAAATCCCGTGCCGGCTGGCACGGCGCAGGATGCGGCGCAGCACGTAGCCCCTGCCCTCGTTCGACGGGAGCACGCCGTCCCCCACCAGAAAGGCCAGAGCGCGCGCATGGTCGGCCACGACCCGCAGCGAAACATCCTTCTCGGCATCTTCGCCGAGGGTCACGCCGGACACCTCCTGGGCGCGCGCCAGGATCGGAGCAAATAGATCGGTGTCGTAATTCGAATCGACCCCTTGTAGCGCCGCCGCCAGCCGTTCGAGGCCCGCCCCAGTGTCGACGCAGGGTTTGGGCAGCGGCGTCATGACACCCGCTTCATCGCGATCAAACTGCATGAATACGAGGTTCCACAGTTCGACAAAGCGCCCGCTCTCGCTCGAGGGATCGTCGTCCGGAAAGCCGTCCCTCGGTCCGCGGTCGATGTGAATTTCCGAGCAGGGACCGCAGGGGCCGGTTTCGCCCATCGACCAGAAATTCTCGTCCTCATCGAGCCTGTAGATCCGGCTCTCGGGAAGGCCGATGGCATCCCGCCAGAGGCCGAACGCCTCATCGTCCTCGCGAAACACGCTCACCACCAACTGCTCCGGGTCGAAGCCGAAGCGGTCGGTCATCAACTCCCAGGCAAACTCGATCGCCTCGGCCTTGAAGTAATCGCCAAACGAGAAATTTCCGAGCATCTCGAAGAAGGTGTGGTGCCGGGGCGTACGCCCCACGTTCTCGAGATCGTTGTGTTTCCCGGAGACCCGCATCACCTTCTGCGCCGAGGTGGCGCGGCGGTACTCGCGCACCTCCTCACCGAGGAAGACGCGCTTGAACGGAACCATGCCGGCGTTGACGAACATCAGCGTCGGATCCGCCTCGGGAATGAGCGGTGCGCTCGCAACGCGGCGGTGTTGCTTCGACTCGAAGAAGGACAGGAACTGCTCGCGGATCTCGCGCGCCGTCAGCGGCATCGGGCCTCCCCCCGGCCGGAGAGCCGGGCTGCGTGCTCGACGAGCAGCGCAGTGGGGCCGAGAATAGCGGAGAGCCCGGCCCCGAGGGACGATTCAGAAGCGCTCGATCGAGAACTCCGCTTCGGGCTCCCGGGCACTGCTGGGCGGCGACGCGCTGGCGGCTGTATCGGGGGCGAATTCCGACCAGGAGGTGTCGGAGGTCGATGCGATTCCGCCGAAGCGGAGCTTGAAGTCGTCGGGGTTCGAGACGTGTCGCAGGGCCTCTTCGAAGGTGACTAGTTCCTGCTTCACCAACTGCATCAGGGACTGGTCGAAGGTCTGCATGCCATAGCTCGAGAACCCCTTCGCGATGATGTCGGGCAGTTCGGCGGTTCGCTCCTTGTCGGCGATGCACTTCCGCACGAGCCCCGTCGAGACCATGACTTCGATGGCCGGTACCCGACCCTTCCCGTCCGCGCGCGGCACCAGGCGCTGCGAAATCACCGCCTTGAGAATGCCGGCGAGCTGCAGTCGAATCTGCTGCTGTTGGTGCGGCGGGAAGACCGAAATGATGCGATTAATCGTTTCGGTGGCGTCGAGGGTGTGCAGCGTGCTCATCACCAGGTGACCGGTCTCGGCCGCAGTGATCGCGGTCTCGATGGTCTCGAAATCGCGCATCTCGCCCACCAGGACGACGTCGGGATCCTGGCGCAGGGCGGCCCGCAGCGCGTTGGCGAAACTCAGGGTGTCGACACCGATCTCTCGCTGGTTCACGATCGAACGGCGATCGCGGATCAGGAATTCGATCGGATCCTCGATCGTCATGATGTGGCAGGTCCGCTCGGCATTGATGGCGTCGAGCATCGCCGCCAGGGTGGTCGACTTCCCGGAGCCCGTAGAGCCCGTCACCAGCACGAGCCCGCGGTTCTCTCGCGCGATCGCTTCCACCGCAGCGGGCAGGTGCAACTCCGCCAGACTCTTCACACCGAAGGGGATGACCCGGAGCACCATGCCAACGCTGCCCCGTTGCTGGAAGACGTTGACGCGAAAGCGCCCAAGCCCCGGGACTCCGTAGCTGAGATCGACTTCGCGCTGGGCTTCGTAGTGCTCGCGCTGGCCCTCGTTCATCAGCCCGCGCGCAAGCTCGTGGAGGTGCGCCGGCTCGAGCCGCTCGCCGTCTCGCTGCGAGACCAGCGCCCCGGCCACCCGAAACATCGGCGGAAGGCCCGCCTTCAGGTGGATGTCGGACGCCCCGCCCTTCACCCCAAGCTCGAGAATTTCGTCGAGTTCCAGCGGCATGGCGGGCGTCCTCCAGGCGGCAGAACGCATCCCACAGGAGGAAGCACCTGAGCCTCCTCTGTTTTTTCGACCACTCGCCCCACAGGCTTGAGCGCAAGCTGCAAAAAAAACACCGCCGCAACCACCCGCGGCCTGCTCCCGAGGCCGGGGCGGAACGGCAACGCTTCCCCCCCTGGGCTCAGCCAGCTTCCTCCGTTTTGGCAGCGACGGCCGGAGCTGCATCGGCCACTGCCGGCACCGGGCGCTTCAGGCCCTTCGCGGCGTAGACCGCCTCGGTCAGTCGCTCCTGAACATCCGGATTCTCCTTCACGAAACGCCTGGCGTTCTCACGGCCCTGGCCGATTCGTTCTTCCTCGTAGGAGTACCAGGAGCCGCTCTTCTCGACGATCCCGATCTCGACCCCGAGGTCGATCAAGTCGCCTGCAACCGAGATGCCCTCGTTGTAGAGGATGTCGAACTCGGCCTGGCGGAACGGCGGGGCCATCTTGTTCTTCACCACCTTTACGCGCGTGCGATTGCCCACGACCTCGTCGCCGTCCTTGATCGCGGCGATGCGGCGAACGTCGAGACGCACCGACGAGTAGAACTTCAGCGCATTGCCGCCCGTCGTGGTTTCGGGGTTGCCGAACATCACGCCGATCTTCATCCGGATCTGGTTGATGAAGAACACGGTGGTGTTCGATTTCGCAACGATCCCCGTGAGCTTGCGCAGGGCCTGGCTCATCAGGCGCGCCTGGAGGCCCACGTGGTGGTCCCCCATTTCGCCTTCGATCTCGGCCCGCGGCACGAGTGCCGCCACGGAATCGATCACCACGATGGCGATCGCCCCCGAACGCAGCAGCATGTCCGTGATCTCGAGCGCCTGCTCTCCGGTGTCCGGCTGCGAAACCAGCAACTCTTCGACGTTTACGCCGAGGCGCCTGGCGTAGCCGACGTCAAGAGCGTGCTCGGCATCGATGAAGGCGGCCACGCCTCCCGCGCGCTGGGCCTCTGCCACGGCGTGCAGCGCCAGCGTGGTCTTGCCGCTGGATTCCGGGCCGTAGACTTCGACCACGCGACCGCGCGGAAAGCCGCCGATCCCGAGCGCGATGTCGATGCTCGGAGAACCACTGGAGATGACCTCCACATCCCGGTCGATTGCATCCGCGTTCATCCTGAGGATTGATCCCTTCCCAAACTGTTTTTCAATGCTGGCCAACGTCATGTCGATAGCCTGACGGCGCTCGTCGCCCTCACGTCTCTGTACGGCGCCAACCTTTGATTTGGTTGCGTCTTTTCTGGCGGTCATTTCGATCTCCTCTCGATGGGTGAACGGGGGTGGTTAGCGGCGCTCATGTGAGCGTCCGTGTGAATCGGAAGTGCCGGTTGGCTCTTCGCCGTCGCGGCGCATCAGCGATGGCCCGACGAGTTCGAAGCCGAGCAATTTTCGACGAACCCAGTCGAGGCCCACCTGGGCCGTCAGGCTTCGATGCCGCGAACGGTCGAGGGCGAAAACGAACGAATCGCAGTGGGTTTCCTCGGCGCTGGCCAACGCCAGGTAGACAAGGCCAACGGGCTTGCTCGCGCTGCCGCCCCCGGGACCCGAGATCCCCGTAGTCGCCAGCGCGAAATCTGCACCCAGGCGGCCTCGGATACCCTCCGCCATGGCGCGCGCCACCTCTTCCGAGACGGCACCGTGTGTCGCGAGCAGCGCCTCTGGCACACCGAGCAGGCGGGTCTTCGCCGAATCTGCGTAGGCGCTGACCCCGCCCAGGAAGACCGCAGAGGCTCCCGCAACCGCGGTGACACGCTCTGCCAGGAGCCCGCCCGTACACGACTCGGCCACGGCGAGCGTGCGCTTCTGCTCGCGCAACTCGGCTACGACTTCCGCCGCCAGCGGAGCCTCTCCCTCGCCATAGAGCAACGGCCCCAGTCGCTTGCGGAGATCGGAAACGACCGCCCCGCAGCGCTCCTCGGCCACGGCCGCGGTCTCGGCCCGGGCCACGACGCGAACCAGGTTGTCGGGGAATTGCGTGCGAAAGCCGAGCGTGACTCCCGGCGGCAGTTCGAGACCCTCGAGTTCAGAGTCGAGGCTCGACTCGCCGATGCCGAAGGTGCGCAGCAGGCGCGCGCGCACCAGCGACGGCCCCTTCGCTCCCCCTGCCCCGCCGCACCCGAGGCGCGGAAGCACCTGCTCGTCCATCATCCGACGCAGCTCACGCGGCACGCCCGGCAGGCAGAACACGCTGGCCCCTGGGACCTCGAGTTGAAAGCCGGGCGCCGTCCCTTCAGGGTTTGGGAGCACCTCGGCCCCGCTGGGAAAGAGCGCCTGCTTCGCGTTGTTCTCGCTCATGGGTCGCCCCACACGGGCAAAAAAAGCGCGGATCAAAGCCAGCGAGGCCTCGTCGAGAACGAGTTCGCGGCCGAAGGTCTCGGCGACGACCGCGGTCGTCCGGTCGTCGCGCGTCGGGCCGAGGCCGCCCGAAACAAGCACCACGTCGGCGCGCTCCGCCGCACACCGCAGCGCATCGGCCATCGCCGGCGGATCGTCTCGAACCGAAAGCTGGTAGTGGCATTCGATTTCGGCCTCGAGCAGGCGCTCGGAGAGATAGGCCTTGTTCGAATCGACGATCTCTCCGCGCAGGATCTCGTCCCCAATGGTCAGGATCTCGGCGATCACGCGGCCCATCCCCACCACCAACGCTGGGGTCCGGGCATCGCCTGGGTGACGACCCCGAGGGCCATCAAAAGCTGGAGCAGGAGCGCCAGCATCACGGCTCCGATGCCACCCGCCACCAGATCATCGGCCATCACTCCAAGTCCCCCCTCGAACCGCCGCTCGGCCCAACCCACCGGGCCCGGCTTCACAATATCTAACACCCTGAACAGGACGAATGCGGTCACGAGCAGTAAAGAAAAAACCAGATCGTCACCCAAACCCCGACCGGGCATCCACATAAGCAGCGGTAGCAGGAGCCAAAGTTGCCCAACGATCTCATCGATTACGATGCGCTGATCGTCCTCGTGACCGGAAGCCGCTTCGACGATGTCCGCGGCCCACACACCGAGGGCCGTCAGCGCCACCAGCGTCGCCACGAACGGGATCAGGCCGAGCTGCGACAGCCCCAGAAAAGCGGCGAGGCCCAGCAGCGAGCCGCAGGTCCCCGGTGCCCACCTCGAAAAGCCCACGCCAAAGCCCGTCGCGATCAGCAGCGGGACCCGACCCACCTCCCCGGCTGCACGCGACCGGAGCCCTGCCGGATCGTGCAGGGAGTCCCAAAGGCCTCCCGGATCTTGGTGAGGGTCCCGGAGGCCGTCCAGCGGTCGGCTCTCATCGCGCATCAGCAGTTCGCCTTCGAGGCCCTGCGCCGAGGCGGCCGGGCAAGATGGGATGGCAGCGCGAGATCGGCTCCGGGGGGTCTCGCCGGGCCAAGCATACCGGACGCGAAAGAAAAGGGAAAGTTGTATCTTAACTATCTGTTTTTGAACGGTTTATAAATTCGACCGGCGGACCCGTCCGCAAGCCCGCCGCGGCCTTGGGAGCCGCTACCCTAGGACGCCATGCGAGTACTCGGGCTCGACCTCGGAGCGCGGCGGATCGGGACCGCGGTATCGGATATCGAGGGTTCGATTGCGTTTCCCCACGGGGTCATCGAACGCAGGGACACGCGAGTCGACCTCGAGGCCGTCTCCTCGCTGATCCGCGAACAAGGCGTCGAGAGGGTCGTAGTCGGCCTCCCGATCCACATGGATGGCCGCAGCGGCCCGGAGGCGCGCGCGGCTCGCGCATTCGCCAAAGCCCTGGCCACCCAGTCGGGTCTGAAGGTCGAGGTTCTCGACGAGCGCTGGACCACCGTGGAAGCCGAACGCGCCCTGCGAGCCGGCTACAGCGGCCGCGGCCGCTCGAAGAAGCGCGAGAAGATTCGCCGCGAGCGGGTCGATTCGCTGGCCGCTGCGCTGATCCTCCGGACCTATCTCGAACGCGTCGCAAGCGACGCCACACGCGGCGCAGAATGAAGTTGCGCAGCGCCGCGCCGGTCGCCGTCGCCGTGGCGAGCGCCTGCGCGATTCTCACGCTCACCCTTGCGAACCGCTTGCTGCCCGCCGCCGAGGGCGGCGCAGCCGAACTCTTCCGCATCGAGAGAGGCGCCAGCCTCTCCGCGGTGAGTGCCCAGCTCGAAAGACGCGGCCTCGTGCGCAGTGCCCTCGCGACCGAGTGGCTCGGCCGCTTCGACGGACGCGCGGGCACGCTCCGCAGCGGCGAGTACGAGGTCTCCGCCGACATGACCCCGCGCGAGATGCTTGCGCACTTCGCCGAGGGGCCCATGAAGACCTGGTCGGTGGCGATTCCCGAGGGCCTTCGCCTCGAAGAAATCGCAGCGCGCCTCGAAGCCGCCGGACTGGTTTCGGCCGAGGCCTTTGTCGTGGTGGCGCGCGACCCCGCTTTCGTCGCGTCCCTCGGGCTCCCGGGCGAGAGCCTCGAAGGCTACCTCTTCCCCGAAACCTACCGCCTGCCACGCGATCTCCCGGCCCGCGAGGTCGCCCGCATCCTGACCCGCGAGTTCCAAAAGGCCTGGGCCCCACTCGAGGGGGCGGCGAGCGAACGCGGTCTCTCGCTGCGCGAGGTCGTGATCCTGGCATCGATCGTCGAGAAGGAAACGGCCGACCCCAGCGAGCGCGGTCGCGTGGCCTCGGTCTTCCTGAACCGGCTGGCCCGAAAGATTCCGCTGGCCACCGACCCCGCGGTGATCTACGGGATCGAAGATTTCGACGGAAACCTGAAACGAAAACACCTGCGCGATCTCCAGAATCCCTACAACACCTACCTCCACCCGGGCCTGCCCCCCGGGCCGATTTCGAACCCCGGTGCAGCGGCGCTTCGGGCGGTCGTCCAACCCGAAGAAACCGACTACCTCTTCTTCGTTTCGAGGGGCGACGGTCGCCACGTCTTCTCGCGGACCTACGCCGAACACGACGCCGCAGTCGATCGCTACCAGCGCCGGAGACGCAGACCATGATTTCCGAATCCACCCGCTTCTACCGCGAAACCCTTCCCGCCCAGTGGAACCAGTCCCTCAAAGAGCAGATCGATCGCTCGCGATCCGGAGACGAGCAGAGTCGAATCCTCGAAGACATGCGGCGCGTGGACGCCAGTATCCAGGTCGTGGTGGACGGCGCGGGGGGCGGCCGGCACGCGCTCAACGTCAGCGCCGGTCGGATGGAAGCCGCCGACGCCCCTGCTCATCCTCCCTTCCTCACGATCCGGCACGAGGCCGGCGACCTCGAAGCCCTGCGGCGCGAAGCCGGCGACTCGACGCTGGCCTTTCTCGGCGGACTCGCCGGGTTGGCGGGGGAGATGCGACTCACCACCAGCCGCATCGAGAACCTCGCCGACCTCGAAGGTTCGATCGCGATCGAGATCGAGGGCGACCCCGGCTTCCGGGTGTGGCTGCACTTCGGCAAGGAGATGCTCCCCGATGCTCCCGCCTGCACGATCCGCGTCGACAGCGACACCTATCGCGAGCTGCGCCGTGGCGAGCTGCCCCCGCATCAGGCGTTCCTCTCGGGTCGCGTCCGGGTAGAGGGGGATCTCGATCTGGGCATCCAGCTGGCGCTGGCGGCCCTGGCTCCCGATTGAAGCAGCCGCGGCGAGCTAGGGCCCTTTCGGGAGCGGCCTTCGCACCAGGGTCTGCAGGTGTTCGACGCGCTGGGCCAGGCCGGAAACCGCGCCGCGTACTTCGCTCATGCGCGCCTCATGGGCGCGCACTTCGAGCTGCGACTCGGCCAACTCGGTCTCGAGCGACGCCACCTGCACTTCGAGTTTCGACGCGGCCTGCCATTGCAGCCCGGCTACGAGCAACGTGACGAGCAGCGCCGCCACCAGCGCCCCGACCAGACGACCCTTCGCAGTCTCTTTCGGCTCGGCACCACCGGGAGTCGCGCTGCGCTCCGTAGCTTTCGGAGCTTCGGCCGGATTCGGATCCACCACGCGCAGGCGAGGACCGTCGCCGGGACCCGAACTCAAGATTGGATCACCAGCTTCGAGAGGCTCGTCTTTCGCAGATTCGTTTTCTGGATCGTGCGCACCAACTCGGCCACCTTCTCGGTGTCGCTCTCGAGGGGGTTGTTGCAGATCACGCGCACGTTGAGCAGGTTGCCGAGCCGGATGTTCGACCAATCGAGGTCGTACTGGATCGAGTGCTCGCGAGCCAGCTTGATGAACTCGCCGCGCATCTTCGCCCGCGTGTCGGGCGGCGGTTCGTTCTTCGCGTAATCGATCTCTTCGTCGGTAAAGAGTCGCTCGGCGGCGCCCGCGCGCTCGAGCAGGTAGAAAAGCCCGCGGCTCCGGCGGATGTCGTGGTATTGCAGATCGAGCATGAAGACCCGGGGATCGCTCCACGTGGTCCCCTTCGCTTCGATGTAGGACTCGATCATGCGCCGCTTGATGACCCAGTCGATCTGGTGGTCGAGTTTCGAGGGGTCGTCGTCGAGGCAGTCGAGCACGTGCTGCCACATCCCCACCGCCTTCTTCAGGTCCTCGCTCACCGGGTACTGCTCCATGTACTTCCAGGCCAGTTCGCAGTATTCGCGCTGAATCTCGATGGGCGAATACTCGCGACCGTTATCGAGGCGCAGCCTGCGCTTGCAGGTGGTGTCGAAGGTGAGGTCCTTGATCGCCTTCACCGGATTTCGCAGGGTGAAATCCTTGCTGATGTAGTTGTCTTCGATCATCTGAAGCACGATCGCGCAGGTCCCGACCTTCACGAAATTCGTGTACTCGCTCATGTTCGAGTCGCCGACGATGACGTGCAGGCGGCGATACTTCTCGCGGTCGGCGTGGGGCTCGTCGCGGGTGTTGATGATCGAGCGATCGTTGGTCGTCGTGCCCGAGATCTTCTGGTAGATATGCTGCGCCCGCTGGCTGACGCAGTAACGAACCCCGTCCTGGGTCTGGAAGACCTTGCCGGCTCCGGTGTAGATCTGGCGCGTCACGAGGAACGGGATCAACTGTTCCGCGAGGTAGTAGAAGTCGACGTCGCGATCGACGAGATAGTTCTCGTGGCAGCCATAGCTGTTGCCCACGAAGTCGGTGTTGTTCTTGAAGATCGAGAGCTTCCCCGGGATTCGTTCCTCGCGGATCTTCTCCTCCGCGTAGGCCTGCAGGTCCTCGAGGATGCGTTCGCCGGCCCGGTCGTAGACGATCAACTGACCCGGCGCGGCGCACTCGGGGGTCGCGTACTCGGGATGGCAACCGGTGTCCTGGTAGAAGCGAGCACCGTTCTCAAGAAAGACGTTGAGGAAGTGTTCGGTGGTGATCAGGCGTTCAAAGAGGAACCGGATCGCCTTCTCCACCGGTAGGGTCTTGCGCCCCTCGGGCGTGAAGATGATCCCGTACTCGGTCTCGATTCCATAGATCCGTTTCTGCACGGGTTCCTTCCGATCGCGTGGCGCTATTCGCCGAGCGTTGCGCTCAATTCCTCGGGAGTGAAGCGGCGAAATTTTCGCCCTTTCCGAGAACGTTCGAGCACGCAGAGTTCGATGCTCTCCGCGCCGAGTTCGCTGCCGCCGTTCGGAGCACGCGCCAGCGCGCGGTGCGCCAGGCGCGCCGCGTCCTCGAAGGGCATCCCGTCTTCGTAGGCGTCCCGAAGAATCGTCTCGATGTCCTCGACTTCACCGCCGATTACGCAAAAGCCCCGATGGTCGCTGATGAAACCATCGAACTTGATGCGATAGATCGCGTTGCTGCCATGCCCCTCGAAGCGATCGTCCCCGATCTCGGCCACGATCACTTCCACCTCGAGCGGCTTCGGCTCGCGGGTGAAGACCTCGCCCACGGCCTGGGAGTAGGCATTCGCCAGGGCGTGGCCGACGATGTCATCGCGGCTGTAGGCGTAGCCCTTGGTGTCGGCATAGCGGACCCCGAGCTTTCGCAGTTGGTCGAACTCGCTGAACTTCCCGACCCCCGCGAAGGCAATGCGGTCGTAGATTTCGCCGATCTTGTTGAGCTTCGTCGCGTTCTCCGCCATCAGCAGAATGCCGGTCTCGCACTCGAGGCTCACGATCGACTTGCCGCGCGCGATTCCCTTGCGCGCAAACTCGGCCTTGTCGGCCATCAACAGCTCGGGCGAGACGTAGAAGGGCATCGTCACGAGGCGGTTCCTCCGGCCGATCGTTCTTGCAGGATCTCGCGGTAGATCGCCTCAATCTGGTCCTCGGCGGCCGCTTCGATCCCCTCTTCGACACTGAATCGGATCACTGGGAAGATTCGTCGCTCGAGGTCGATCCCGCCGGTGGCACGGTCCTCGTCGGAGGCAGCGGTGAGGGCTCGCACGGCCATTCGCAGCACGCCATCGCGGTCGAGGCCCTCCTGCCAGTCCTGCTTCATCGACTCGCGGGCATACAGCGAACCCGATCCGTTCGCCTCGAAATTGGCTTCCTCGTAGCGCCCGCCGGTGATGTCGAACTTCCAGAGCCGGCCGATCCGGCGACGGGTGTCGTAGCCGGCGAAGAGCGGCACCACCACGAGGCCCTGCATGGCCGCAGGCAGATTCTGCCGGATCATCTGGGAAAGCTTGTTGGCCTTGCCCTCGAGTACCAGGGATTCGCCTTCGATCTTCTCGTAGTGCTCGAGTTCGACCGAGAAGACCCGGGCCATCTCGATGGAGGGACCCGCCGCCCCCGCGATTGCGATCAACGAGTGCTGATCGGTGGCGATCACCTTTTCGACGTCGCGCGAAGCCACCCGGTAGCCCTCGGTGGCCAGGCGATCCCCCGCCACCAGCACGCCATCCCGGTAGCGTGCCGCGAGAACCGTGGTGCCGTGGGGAATCTTTGAAGTGTCCGCGCCCGGCTCGATGGGAAAACGCGGGAGCAGGTGCGGGTGATCCTGCTGCAGTAACTCGAAAAAGCTCGAGCCTTTATATGTCGCCTCGATCGCCAACGGTCCCCCTCGCAATTTCAACCGGCCCGGCGGGTCTTCACTCGCCTCCGCGCTGGACGTAGTTCTTCACGAATTCCTCGGCGTTCTCCTCGAGAACGGCGTCGATCTCCTCGACCAGGGAATCCATTTCCGCTTTGAGATCAGCGCCCTTCTTCTCGATTTTCGAGGCGGCGCCACGGCCGGGGGCGTCTCCGCCCTCACCGCCGCCACCGCTGCGCGCTTTTTGACCCTGTTTCGTTTCCGCCATGCTTCCTCCGATCTGGCTGCTTAGGCCGAAAGGTTCTTCATCAGTTCGGCCGCGTTCGCCGAACGCTCGAGCAGGTCCCCAACGTGTTCCTTCGAACCCTTCAGCGGTTCGTTCATCATGATCCTCTTGATCGGCTCGTCTCCAATCCCGAATGAAATCGAATCCCAGTTCACACCGAAGACCTGTTCGGGAAAGCGCCGCAGGCACTCGCCACGAAAATAGGCTCGGGTGTCGACCGGTGGGTGATGGATCGCCCACAGGATTTCCTCGTCGCTCACGATTCGTTCGACCCGACCCTGTTTTTCGAGGAGATGATAGAGGCCTTTCTCCGGTCGGGTGTCGTGATACTGCAGATCGAGCATCTGGACCTGGGGTGCGCTCCAGTCGAGCCGTTTGCGCTCGATGAAGCCTTCGATCATCGCCTTCTTGATCACCCAGTCGATGCGCGTGTCGAGCTCCATCGGGTCCCGACCCAGAGCGTCCACGACGAACGCCCACTTCTCGATGATATCGATAAACATCGGATCGATCTGCGTGCTCGCAGCGTAGGCCTGGGCGAGTTCGACGTACTCCGCCTGGATCTCCACCGCCGTGCGTTTCTTGCCGTTATCGAGGACGAGCGGAAGCCGGCAGCTGGGATCGTGGGAAACTTCTCGAATCGAACGAACCGGGTCGGCGAGGACCAGGTCGCGGTCGATGGCGCCGTCTTCGATCATCGCGAGCACCAGGGCGGTCACCCCTTGTCGCAGGTAGATCGTGTACTCGCTCATATTCGAGTCACCGACGATGCAGTGGAGGCGCCGGTACTTCTCGCGATCAGCGTGTGGCTCGTCGCGGGTGTTGATGATGGGGCGCTTGACCATCGTGTCCAGGGCGACTTCGGTCTCGAAGAAATCGGCGCGTTGGGAGACCTGATAGTCACAGCGATGACCGCGGCTCTCGCTGCCGACCTTCCCCGCTCCCGTGAAGACCTGACGCGTCACGAAGAAGGGCGTCAGGTGCTCGACGATCTGCTTGAAGGAGACGCGCCGGTCCATCAGGTAGTTCTCGTGGCAGCCGTAGCTATTGCCCTTGCGATCACTGTTGTTCTTGTAGATCAACATCTGCCTGTCCGCGGGCAGCAGGCTCGTCGCCTCCCGGCGGCTGATCTCGACGATCCGCTCGCCCGCCTTCTCGTGGATCACGACGTCCCTCGGGTTCGTCACCTCGGGGCACGAGTACTCCGGGTGCGCGTGATCGACGTAGTAACGGGCGCCATTCACCAACGTCTTGTTGCGCGCGATGTTCTCCTGCTGGTTCGGCGTGTATTTTTCGCCGTCCACCTGGAACCCGCGCGCGTCGGCGAGGGGATTCTCCTGGTCGTAGTCCCACAGGATCTCCCCGGCCGGATCCTCTCGATAGGAATTCACCAAAAGGACGCAACTCGAGATGGGATCAAAGTCGGGATCGTTCCTTACGGTGATCCCAAACTCGATCTCGGAGCCCATCACGGTCGGAATGGCCATCGCATCTCCCCATCGAGGCGAAACGCCCTAGAGGTACTGCCCCTGGCCGGCGGGCACCTCGTCGATCGATTGTTCCTTGCGACTGATTCCGCTCATCAGCGTGCGAACATTGATGATCCGCTCGCCCTTGCGACCCGAGATCCGAGCCCAATCGTCGGGGTTCGTGGTGTTCGGGAGATCTTCGTTCTCCTTGAACTCCTCGCGAACCGACAGGATCAAGTCTTCGGTGGTGATCCCGCGTGTGCCGGAACCGATCTGCCGCTTCACGGCCTTGCGCTTCCCACGCGACACGATGTTCTCGATCATCGCGCCGCTGGCGAAATCCTTGAAATAGAAGATTTCGCGCTCGCCCTTCGCGTAGGTCACCTCGAGGAACTTGTTCTCGTCGCCCACCGAATACATGTGGTCGATCAGGGTCGCAATCATCTCTCTGCAAGCCCGGACCGGATCGCCATCGACCTCCGCCAGGGTCGCTTCCGCAATCGGCAGGTTCGGCGTGAGATACTTCGCGAAGATCTCGCGCGCCGCATCCCGATCCGGTCGATGGACCTTCACCTTCAGGTCGAGCCGACCCGGCCGTAGCACGGCGGGATCGATCAGATCCTGTCGATTGCTGGCACCGATCACGATCACGTTCTCGAGTGCCTCGACGCCATCGATCTCCGAGAGGAACTGCGCGACGACCGTGGCCTCCATATCCGAGGAGATCCCCGAACCGCGCATGCGGAAGAGCGAATCCATCTCGTCGAAGAAGATCACCACGGGCACATCGTCACGCGCCTTCTCGCGGGCTCGCTGGAACACCTCGCGGATCTTGTGCTCGGTTTCGCCGACGTACTTGTTCAGCAACTCCGGGCCCTTCACGTTCAGGAAGTAGGCCGTCGTGCTCTTTCCGGTGCGTTCCTCGATCCTCTTCGCCAGGCTGTTCGCCACCGCCTTCGCGATCAGGGTCTTGCCGCATCCCGGCGGTCCGTAGAGCAGAATTCCCTTCGGCGGCCGCAGCTCGTGCTCGGCAAAGACTTCGGGGTAGAGGTACGGCAACTCGACCGAGTCGCGCAGGATCTCGATCTGCTCACCCAGGCCACCGATGTCTTCATAGGTGACGTCCGGCACCTGTTCGAGGACGACTTCCTCGACGGTCGACTTCGGAATGCGCTCGTAGACATACTGCGTGCGCGCATCCACCAGGACGTGGTCGCCCGCCTTCAGGGGCTCGCGGCGCATCGGGTCCGAGAGCATCACGACCCTCTCGTCATCGGCGTGCCCCAGCACGAGAATTCGACTGTCCGACAACACCTCGGCCACCGTGTAGAGCTCGCCACGCTGCACGTAGCCAGCGGCCTCGACGACGTTGAGGGCCTCGTTCAGAAGGACCTGACGTCCCTCCTCGAGCTGGTGGGGATCGACGTCGGGATGGACGTTGACGCGCATCGGTCGACCGTCCACCAACAACTCGGCGGTCCCGTCCTTGTTTGCGCGCATGAAGACACCGTAGGAATTGGGAGGCGCGCAGAGCTTGTCGACTTCCTCCTTGAGGAGTTCCATCTGCTGCTTCGATTCCTGCAGGAGATGCACGAGCTTCTCGTTCTGTCGCTCGCCATCGTGAATTTGGTCACGCGCTCGCTGATAACGACGTCGCAGCGCTTCAAAATCGGAGAGCATGCGATCGAGTCGGCGCCGAAACTCCGTCGAATCGGTGCCGAAGAAACTCATGGCATCCTGGA
Source organism: uncultured Pseudomonadota bacterium (assembly GCA_913054385.1). Lineage (GTDB taxonomy): Bacteria > Myxococcota_A > UBA9160 > UBA9160 > UBA4427 > JAYGCV01. The sequence continues at coordinate 11,317 of CAJXIC010000003.1, read as the reverse complement.
GCGGTTCGTCCTCGCCCGGCCGCGAAACGTCCTCTCGCGGCTCGTCCCGCGCAGGCCTTTCGAAGGTCGGCGTGGTGTCCTCGTCGAACCGGGTCCCGGAAGGCGAAATTCGCCTCATGATGTCCCCCATGAATCGCTTGCGGCCTGAATCTTCTTCACTCACCTGACACCCTCCTCGTCGGTCAAAGCCGCCGCAAACTTGCGCGACGCCACTTTCAGGCAAGACAACTGCAAGAGGTGTGCCGCCGGCGGCCGCCAGGCAGACGGGAGATGGGAGCGCCGGGTGGCCCCCTTCCGGGGAATCTCAGTGCCCTTGCCCCGGGGAACTACGCCAAGACGAACGTAGGAGGACGGACTGCACAGCCCTCGTGCCGTCCGCTTTAGGCATCGGCTAGATGCCATGCCTTGCGTTGCAAGAGCGACAATTCTTCGCGCTGCGTGTTCAGTCACAACCGGCGTCGGTCGATTCACCAACGGGCAGGTAGTCGTGGAGGGCGCGAAAACCGTTGGAAAACAGACTCTTCCTTCACTTTCGAGATTACCAGTCGGCCTCCCGGTGTCAACCGCTCGCGACACGCGAAAATTGATATAAACCACTGTTCTAAAATAGATTTCCGCGACGCCGGTCCGCTTCTCGCGCAGCCAAAACCCGCGCACCCGGACTGCGGGGAACACGCCACACCCCTGCCACTTCGGGCTGCCTTCGCTGCCCGCTGGCTGCCGGATTTCCAACGCCGGTGTCGAGACTCCGACACTCCCCCCGAAGATCTGCCGAACACGGAACGCACCCTGTGCCCTCGGCCCAGGTGTGTACTGATCGGGCAAAGGTGGGCAAAGCGTGCGCCTCTGCCGGCGCGCCGCCCCGAAAGCGCTAACGCCCGGGACGCTCCGCCGCGGGGCCGGCCCCGCCGAGTTCGATGACCTCGACGCCTTCGGGGACCTCGAAAACGAAGCGCGCATCCGGCGGCGCAGCCCCTGAAGCCAGCCCTTCGAAACGCATCTCGGTCCGATTCCCCAGCAGATCCACGAGGGCGGTGCCGATCAATGCGCCGCTCCGCGTGTTGACCTTGAGGTCCACGCGATCGAAGCTTGCGGCTTCCTTCGGACGGAGTTCGAGGTCCGACTCGTCCGCCCCGCACTGGGCGACACGAATTTCGAAGCGATCCTCGAGACGAGTGCGACTCACCAGGAACTGCAGCGCCGCCGCGTCCAGATAACCCGCGGTCGCCTCGAAGCGCTGCGCCTCGCCGGCCGACCGATCGTAGATCCATATCACGCTTCCATCGCTCACGATGAGCGCGCCGCTTTCCGGGTATTCCCAACGCATGCGACCGGGACGCGCCAGCCAGACGTGCCCGCGCGAGACACTCGGCTGCGGTCGAGGGCCGCCTCCAAAGGCCACCGGCCAGGTCGTCTGCTCGAAGTCGGCTTCGAAGCCGTCGATGCGATCGGACCAGGCCTGGACTCGCTCCACCACGTCCCGGGGACACGGCGGTGCGTCGGGAGTGGGCGCATCACCGCACGCCGCCGTCGCAAAGAAGAGCCCGCAGACACTCGCCGAGAGTGCCGCCTCCCACACACGGCGAGGGCGCGCGATCGGGCGCCGCCCCGCGCTAATGGAGGCCGACGTCTTCGGCATCCGGTGCGCGCAGGAAGACCTCGCGGGGTCGCGTGCCGTCTTGCGGGCCGACCATCGCCTGACCTTCCATCTGCTCGACAATCCGCGCGGCGCGGTTGTAGCCGACCTTGAGGCGGCGCTGAATGTACGAGATCGAAGCGTTCCGGGTTTCCGCAACGATGGCGACCGCCTGATCGAAGAGTTCGTCGACGTCTTCGTCGACGCCGCCCGACTCGCCCTCCTCGGAAACCCTGATCAGGCCCTCGTCGAACTCCGGGGCGCCCTGCTCTCGCAGGAACGCCACCAAATCCGACACCTCCTTTTCGCTGACAAAGGCACCGTGAAGGCGCTGGAGATGCGACGTGCCCGGGGGCAGGAAGAGCATGTCGCCCTGCCCGAGCAGGTGATCGGCGCCGTTCTGGTCAAGGACGGTGCGCGAATCGGTGCGGGACGAAACCTGGAAGGAAACGCGCGCCGGAAAATTCGCTTTGATCACCCCCGTGAGAACGTCGACGCTCGGCCGCTGGGTCGCGAGGATCAGGTGGATGCCCGCCGCTCGAGACATCTGTGCCAGTCGCTGCAGCGCCTCTTCGACGTCGCGTGCCACCTGAACCATCAGGTCCGCGAGTTCGTCGATCACCACGACGATGTAGGCGAGTCGCTGGTAGGCGACCTCTACGCCCTCTTCTTCTCCGGGCAGCGCCTTCAGGCGGAAGGATTTCTCGCCATCGGCGAGGGCTTCGTCGACCTTGCGATTGAACTGGTCGATGTTTCGCACCTGCAGCGCGCTCATCATCATGTAACGCTCTTCCATCTTGCGCACGACACCCGCCAGCGCCGCCGCGGCGCGCTTTGGCTGGGTCACGACTTCGGCGATGAGATGGGGAATGCCTTCGTAGATCGAGAGTTCGAGCAGTTTCGGATCGATCAACAGCAGCCTGCATTGATCCGGCGTCGAGCGGCTCAGGATCGCACACAGCAGCGAGTTCAAGAACACGCTCTTGCCGGTGCCCGTTGCGCCCGCGACCAGCAGGTGTGGCATCTTCGCCAGGTCGGCTTCGACGCAGTTGCCAAAGATGTCCTTGCCCATCGCCAGAGTCAGTGGCGACTTGCTCGCGCGAAACGACTCCGACTCGAGCAGGCTGCGGAGGTAGACCGTCTCGCGCTCGACGTTCGGCACCTCGATCCCCACCACCGACTTGCCCGGGAGCGGGGCGATGATGCGGATCGAGAGCGCGCGCAGCGCCATGGCCAGATCGTCCGAGAGGTTGACGATCTTGCTCACCTTCATGCCGGCGGCGGGCTCGTACTCGTACATCGTGATGACAGGGCCCGGGTGCACCCGGACGACCTTCCCGCGCACACCGAAATCCGAGAGCTTCTTCTCGAGGATCCTCGAGTTCATCAGCAGGCTGTCGCGGTCAAAACGGATGGAGGTGTCCGGAGGGAGTTGGAAGAGATCCATGTCAGGCAGCTCGAAGGGGCCCGAGGGGCCCGATTCTTAGAAGCGGAAGGTCTCCTGCGAAGGCGAAGATAGGCTCTCGCGCTCCGCATCGTGATCGACGATCGCGGGCCCCTCGCCCGCGGCCCCTGCCGCGACCTTCGGCGCCGGTGTGGCGGCCGCTGCTTGGCGCACCGGCTGGGACGGAAGTTCCGGCTCCACGCTCTGGGCCACCGGATCCGGCTCCCGGACCTGAGCGACTCGCGCACGTCGTGCTCGCCGCTCGCGCCAGATTCGCGCCGAAACCGCCCCCGCCCGAATCTGCGAAACGCCCGCGAGCACCCCGCCGACGGCCAGCCTGGCGCCGGCGCGCAGGGCGCGCACGCTGGCGGCCAGAGCGTTCCGAATGCCGGCCAAAGCCGCCCCGAGGCCCGCCCCGAGCGCCCAGAATGCGCTCGCGCTCGATACGCCGGCAAGCGAAAGGCCACCGATGACGAAGAGCGAGGTATTCACCACCAGCCCACCCCAGAGGCCGAGCAGAACCCGCTCGTAGCGAATCAAGGAGTCTCCGAGCCAGCCACCGGCAATCGCCGGCACCGTACCCGGCAACACTTCGTGCAGGGTCGGGGGCAACGTCGCCAGCGCGAGGGTCAGCGAGACCGCTCCCACCCAGAACCGGGAGGCCAGCCTCGGAAGCCCCTTGCCTGCGGCCAGTCCACCACCGATCCACGCCATCGCAGCCACGCAGGAGAGCGCACCGACGCCCAGGCTGCCCACGAGCGCGCCCGCGAGGGTGGCGCCGACGGCCCCGGCGGCATTTTCGACCGGGACCATGCGCAACAGCGGGTCGGACGCGGAATAGGTCGCGATCGCGACCGTGGACAACGCGGCCAGGCCCAGGAGCACGAGTCCGGTGGCCTCGGAGAGGATCCGGCGGCGCCGGTCGGCACGCGATTCCGCACCACGGCCGCCGCTTCGCGCGGCTGCCCTAGCCACGCTGCAGCGCGGTCCGCGCGCAAAGCCAGGCCGCGGTGTGGTCGCAATAGAGGCGGAAAATCGCTGTCACTGGGTCCCTCACCCCCCGGAAAGGGAAACGCGGCAAAGATACCCGCCGGGGTTTCCCACCGCCAACGGTCGGCCGCGGCCGGGGGCGTGCGCCCACGACCGCTGGCGGGACCGTCCGCGCACTCGATCGAGCTTCGAGTGCGACGAAACCCTTGACGGGGGGATCCCGCGGCGAGATGATGCCTGCCCCCGGTCCGCTGGAGAAATCGAAATCATGGCAGGCGTCAACAAGGCAATTCTGGTCGGCAACCTCGGGCAGGATCCCGAGCTCCGCTACACGCAGAACGGTCAAGCGTTCGCGACCTTCAGCCTCGCTACCACCGAAACCTGGAGCGACAAGAACGGCGAGCGCCAGGAGCGCACCGAGTGGCACCGGATCGTCGCCTGGGGAAAGACCGGCGAACTGTGTGCGCAGTACCTCTCGAAGGGACGCAGCGTCTACATCGAGGGACGCATCCAGACGCGCGAGTGGGAAGACAAAGAAGGCCAGAAGCGCCGCACCACCGAGATCAATGCGCTGACCGTGCAGTTCCTCGGCGGTCCGCGCGGCAGCGAAGCGGGCGGCGCACCGGCGCCAGAGCGCAGCGACCCCCCGGCCGTTGAAGCCGCGGCAAGCCCGGCCCCGCCGGACGACGACATCCCGTTCTAGCGCTAGGAACCGACGGCCACCCGGTCGGACCGGCCCGCGCGAAGTGATCGGATCAGCTGGTCGATGGCATGACTGGCGGATTCGCTGAGGGGTTCGAACTCGATCCCCATTCCGGCGGGTTCGCCATCGTTGCCCCGGCATACGCGCACCACGCGACCGCGGGTCTGGATCGTCCCATCGCTTCCGGGCAGTGCAAAACGCATCGACACGCTGGTTCCGGGATCCAGCGGGAGGTTGGTTTCGATGAAGAGCCCACCCTCGTTGATGTCACGGGTGAACTCGGTGAAGAGTTCGTCCACGCTGGAATAGGAGACCGAAACCACGCAATCGGTGCGCTCGGAGCGCCTGCGCTCGGATTTCGAGGCGGCTTCCGCCGCTACCACGTGTACCTGCGTCATCGGATCACTCCCTCGTTGCAACGGAATCTACCCGGAACTAATCGGTCAATGCCCCCACCCCCTTGAGCCCCGGGGGGCCTCGGTTCAGGGGTGGAGATCCCCGGCCGCCTCGAAGCTGAAGAAGCCGCGCTCCGCCACCACGACGTGATCGACCACCTCGATCCCGACGACGCGGCCGGCTTCGACCAGGCGCCGGGTCACCTCGCGGTCCTCTCGGCTCGGGCAGGGGTCGCCGCTGGGATGGTTGTGCACCAGCACCAACGCCGCCGCACTCTCGCGAATGGCCTCCCGGAAGACTTCGCGTGGATGCACCAGGCTGGCCGTCAGGGTACCCACCGAAACCTGCACTTCGCGGCGAATGCGCTGGCGGCCGTCGAGCAGCAGCACGAAGAAGGCCTCGCGGTCCGCCGTGCGCAGGCGCCCGTGAAAGTGCCGGTAGACGTCCTCCGGCCCGCGAATCGCCGAACCGGGGAGCAGGCGCACACCGGCGACGCGCTGGCCCAACTCGAGTGCCGCCAGCAGTGCCGCCGCCTTCGCGGGACCGATCCCGGGGAGCGCGCACAGGTCGTGGTAGCCCATGCGAACCAGCTCCGGGCAGCCACCGATCCGCTTCAGGCTGGCCTCGGCGACGTCGAGTGCGGCGCATCCCCGCGAGCCGCTGCGCAAGATGAGCGCCAGCAGTTCGGCGTCGCGCAGGCATGCCGCGCCGAGGCGCTCGAGACGCAAGAGGGGCGCATCGAAAGAAACCGGGCCGGCCAGGGAAGCAGGGGGAGCGAAAGATTCGTGCACGAAAGAACTCCCGGGACCGGGAGAAATCGGAGCCTAGCGGAGCCGGTGCGCGGCGGCTGCCCCGGGGCCGGGGGCGATTCTCAGCGACCTGCGCGGCAGGCCTTCTCGCTTGCGTGCGCGGCTTCGAGAACGGCCGCAAACCCGTCGGGGTCGAGTTCCGGGGCGATCAGGCTGCGAAGGGTCTCGTCTCGAAATGGCCCCGCCTCCATTCCGTCGACGAAGCGCCGCAGCAGCGCCAGATAGCCCCGCGCTTTCCCCGATTCGAAGAGCGCCGCCTCGAGTTCGATTAGCACCGAGGGGTCGTACTCCGTGCCGTCGGTAAAGACGACCACATTCCCCTGCGAAAGTTCGCCGAGGCGCCGCATCGACGCGCGCAGGTAGGGATCGACAAAGGACCCGCTCGGCGCAAGGGCCCGCGACAGGGCCCCGGGATCGAGTTGCTTGCGGAGACTCTTTTCGAAGGCGAGGCGACAGCCGCGGATGTCCGATCCGCGAACCTTCGCCAATGCCGCGAGCGCCCGGGTGACGGCCGCCTGCTTTTCCTTCTCCGGAACCAATTCGATCACCAGAGCGTGGAGGTCGCGCGCAGCGTCGTAGTGTTTCCGCGAGCGCAAGTCGATTGTCGCGAGCTTCGCATCGTCCGTGAGCGCGAGCTTGACCAGCAGGTCTTCGCCCAGTTGCTGACCCACCGCCTGGTCGATCACCGGGCTGTGCATCGAATCGAGAGCCGCCTCGGCGGCATCGGACCGCGCCGTTTCGGTCAGCACGATGCTCACGGCGTCGGAACCCTCCTGCAGGCGGAAGGTGAGCGGCTCGCGGGTGAGAAAGGTCAGGCTGGTGCGACCGGCAAAATATTGGTGCCCCAGACCGACGAGTTCGTTGGGGAGCGGTTCGAGATCGATCACCACGCGTTCCTCGGTGGTGTTCGCCTTCATCGATACCGACTTCTGGCGATAGCCCTCGGCGAAGGCGCGAATCCGAAACGAGTCGCGGTCTCCACTCTCGGCGCGAGGCGGCAGCAACACCCGCACTGGGCTCTCGGCCTGCTCGAAGCGCTTCTGGAAATTCGCCCGCACGTAGAAGAGATCGAGGTAGGCGCCCGAGGGCGTCGTCTCCACAAGGATTTCGTGAGGCTGGTAGTAGTGCCCCGGCCCCTTGAACAGAGAGCCGATCCCGGTGGCGAGGTGGCGCATGCTGAGGCTCGGTGCCTCATCGGGCGTCATGTCGACGACCTCGATCTCGGAGTCGCCCGGGGCGTCGGTCGTTTCGCCGTCCGCGGCCCCCGAAACGGAAAACGGGAACCCGAGCGCGCAGGCGATGATCACCAGCGCGGCCCTTCGCGTGCCAGGAAAGTGCATCGCCGAGTTCCCTTCGCGGCGGCGCCGGCGGGCGCAGCGGGGGCAGCTTAGTCGGGATGCCACGCAGCTCCAATCCCCGCCGCGGGCAGCCCATCGGGCCTCACCCGCCGGGATCAGTGACGCGAGGCGAGCACCTCGAAGTCGTTCGCCAGCGCCAGCGCGGTGGGCTCACTGCTCCCCCGCAGTGCACGCACCAGCGTCTTGATCTGTTCGGTCGCAACGGCGCGTCGCGCCAGAATCGTCACCCAGAGTTCACGTTCGATCTCGGTCAACTCAGCGTGTTTCGCGGCGAAATTGGACGGGCGCTTGATCAGCACGTCGATCCAGTCGTCGGTGCTGCGGAAGGCCCGCGGTCCGGCCCCGGGAGCGCGGTTCGGCGAAGCGGCGAAACTCGGAATCGAGCCCGGCTGCGGGCTCCGGGTCGAGGCGAGCACGAGGCGACCGCGTGGGCCCGCTTCGTAATGCTGCGGCTCGGGCATCGATTCACTCCGGAGCTGGATCGGCTCGGATAAAGCCACCCGGTGGGTCACCGGCGCCACCGCCGTGAGTGCGGAACCCGCCGAAACCGCGGGCGTCATCCCCGGTCCGCCCGGACGGAAATCCGGTCCGAATCCGACGACGGCCACGATTGCGAGCGCTGCGGCAACGGGCAGCGCCAGCCGCGGAGAAGAGAGGGCCGTTGCCAACGCTCCCAGGCGTCGATCCAGCCGCAGGCGAAAGCCAGGCTCGGCTTCGCCTGCCGCGATTCGGCGCAGCACGCTTTCGGCGAGGTTCTCCGGGGCTTCCGGCTCGGGCAAGGCGCGCAAGAGCGCGACGGTCGCTTCTAAGCCCTCGAACTCGTCGCTGCAGTCGCTACAGCTCTCGAGGTGCTCGTCGAGCCGCCTGCGGCGGGCCGGGTCGAGTGTCCCGTCGAGGTGGTCGGCAAAGAGGCGTTGGGCACGTCGATGATTCACGATTCGTCTCCGCTTGGGTGGCTGGAAATTCGAGCACTGAGTTCGGTTCGCAGGGCCTTGCGCGCCCGGTGGAGCCGGGACTTGACGGTGCCCTCTGCGATTTCGAGGATCCGCGAGATCTCGCCGTAGGAGAGGTCTTCGAGGTCATAGAGGACGACGGGGGTGCGCAGGCTCTCGGGGAGCTGAGCTAGGGCTTCGTGCACGATCGTGCCGATCTCGGCGCCGGCCACCGAATCTTCGGGGTTCCGCGGCGACGACGGCAGATCATCGCCGGCGGCCTGACGTGCCTGGAGCTTCTGCACGCGCTCGCGGCTGCGGCGTTGCGAGCGGCGTCGGTTGAGCGCGGCATTCACTGCCACGCGGTAGACGTAGGTCGAAAAGCGCGCCTCGGCGCGGAAGCGGTGCCCGCTCCGGTGGAGGCTCAGAAAGGTGTCCTGGGCGACGTCTTCGGCGTCTTCCCGGTTGCCGGTCATGCGCAACAGCATCCGAAAAATGCGCTTCTCGTGGCGCCGAACCAGCGTTGCGAAGGCCACGCCATCGCCCTGCTGCCAGCGCTCGACAAGATCCCGGTCGGGATCTTCTTCGATCGGGCCACCGCCGCGCCGGCCCACCAGACGCTGTGCCTGCTGGGGGCCGCTTGCGACGTCACATCCGAGGGTGGTAGCGGTGCCCATCATCGGAGACAGACCCCGCGTATCGGCGTCGGGTTCCTTCGGGTCGGACTTTGCCCTCGAAGCCGCGTCCTGTGAAGCGGGGAAATCCCCGCGGGAAGGAGACTCCATTTTTACCCGCGGGGCTCCTGGGTGCTCGGGGCCTCGTCCGAGGCGTTCGATTCGCCTCGCGCGCCGGGCCGGTTCCACTCGCCGCTGCGGCCGCCCGACTTGTGCAGCAGCTCGATGCCCCCGATCGTCATACCCCGATCGACCGCCTTGCACATGTCATAGACCGTCAGGGCTGCGGCCGAAACCGCCACCAACGCCTCCATTTCGACCCCCGTACGCCAGTGTGCCTGGGCGCAGGCCTCGATCTGGAGCACGGCTTCGTCGCCCAACCCCTCCCCCGCGTTGATCTCGAGATTCACCGAATCGAGGGGCAGCGAGTGCGCCAGCGGAATCCAGTCCGCCGTGCGCTTCGCAGCCTGGATCCCGGCGAGGCGTGCCGTCGCGAGCACGTCGCCCTTCTCGATCCCGCCGCTGAGAATGCGCTCGAGGGTGTCGCGCCGCATCCGGACTTCGCCACGAGCCACGCTCTTGCGCTGGGTCGAGGGCTTGGCACCGACGTCCACCATGCGTGCCCGTCCGGCCCGGTCCATGTGAGTGAGACCTCCCGCCATTCGCTCTACTCCTCGCTCTTTCGGGAATTTCTCGGCCCAATGGGGGTGTGCGCCCCGATCGCAGCACCTCCCGCAGATGCCCTTCCTCGTGTCTCGCAGCATAGTAAAGGCGCCCGTGGCAGCAATTTGGCGAGGTTTCGGGTCGTGAGAGACCCTGGTGCCCCTCCCCAATTGATCTACTCCCCGGGGGGATTTTTAGCGGATTCGATCGGTGTTTTATTTGACCTGTGCAAACGCCATTCTGTTAGGATCGGCCCAATCGAAAAAAGAGCGGTCAAAACCCCCCAAGTTGATGCCCCAGCGCTCCCTCGCCCAACTTCATCCTCCCGAGATCGAGAAGTGGCTTCTCGACCTCGCACGGATACACCGTTTCGCGTTCACCTGTGACGCGAACGGATGTGTCGATTGGATGACACCCGACCTCGAAGCACTCGGTCTCGCTGCCGGAGCGGGGGCGGTCGCTGCCGACGTGATTCCCGAACTCGCGGAAGGCCTGGGCTTTGGCGCGGGCGGACAACTCGACCAGGCGACCCTCACCCTGCGCACACGCTCGCTTCCGATTGCCGTGTCGTGGATCGACGGCAGCGTGGGCGGCGAAACCTTGCGGGCGGCGATTCTGAAGATCGATGGCGAGGATCCGCATGGCGGCCTTCCCCGCCAACCGGGAGCCGATCTGCTCGAGTCGATTCTCGAAAACTCGCCGGACGGGGTTCTGGCGCTGGACCGCTCGGGTTTCATTGCCTACGCCAACTCGGCCTTCGAGACGCTGACCGGCTTCTCCCGGGACGAGTTGAAGGGACGCCCGGCCTTCCACCTGGTCGCGAGCCACCCGGTCCTGCTGGACGCCGTTTCCGAGATCGAATGCGACGGCGAACTGCGCTGCGATCTCGCGTGTGGGGCGCGCGGCGGTCTGGCGCGTTCCCTCTCGGTTTCCTCGCAGCCGCTGATTCTCCCGGGCGGCGAGCGCGCAGGCCGTGCGGTGTTCCTCCGGGATATCACCGAGAGACAACAGATCCTCGATCAACTCGAGTCAAAAAACGCCGAACTCGAGAACTACGTAGACACCGTCTCGCACGACCTGCGCTCTCCGCTGGTCTCGATCCTCGGTTTTGCCCACCTGCTGCGCCAGGACTACGGCGCCTCCCTCGACGAAACCGCCCACCACTTCCTCGACCGCATCGAGCAAGCGGGGCGCACGATGGATTCGCTGACCGACGATCTGCTCTCCCTCTCGAAGATCGGCCAGGTCCCGATCCGGCGGCGCCTGATTGACCCGAGCCCGGTGCTCGCGGAGATCCAGGCCGAGTTGAAGCCCCGCCTCGAGGCACGGCGGATCCGGCTCCTGCTCCCTAACGACCCCCCCTTCGTCTATTCCGACGAAACGCGCCTCTACCAGATCTTTTCGAATCTGGTGGGGAACGCGCTACAGCACATGGGGAGCCCGCCGCTTCCGGTGATCGAAGTCGACATCTTCGCGCGCGGCGAAGAAGACGTGCTGTGCGTCGCCGACAACGGCGATGGCGTCCTGCCCGAGGACCGGAACCGGATCTTTCAGGCCTTCCAGCGGGCGAAAGCGAGCACCTCCGAACGCGAAGGACGCTCGTCGGGCATGGGCCTCGCAATCGTTCGCAATATCGCCTCGCTGCACTCGGGGCGCGCCTGGGTCGAAGGCGACGTCGCAAACGGCGCGCGCTCTTACGTTTCGCTCTCGCG
>CAJXIC010000002.1 GCA_913054385.1 uncultured Pseudomonadota bacterium | reverse complement strand
ACCTTGTCGAGGGGGAGTTCGAGACGCTCCGAGAGCTCCTCGCCGGTGGGTTCGCGACCGAGCACCTGCACCAGGTGGCGGGTCGCCCGAACCAGGCGGTTGATGGTCTCGATCATGTGGACCGGAACGCGGATCGTGCGCGCCTGGTCTGCAATGGCGCGGGTGATGGCCTGCCGGATCCACCAGGTGGCGTAGGTCGAGAACTTGTAGCCGCGCTGGTATTCGAACTTATCGACGGCCTTCATCAGGCCAATGTTGCCTTCCTGGATCAGATCGAGGAACTGGAGGCCGCGATTCGTGTAGCGCTTGGCGATCGACACCACGAGCCGAAGATTCGCCTCGATCAGCTCGCTCTTCGCCTGCTCGTAGCGCTGCCCCGCCTCGGCAACGCGCGCGCGTACTTCGAAAACGTCATCCCGGGTCATCCGGATTGCAGACTCGAGCTTGTCGACGACTCGCCGATACTCGGCGAGTTCGTCCCGGGCTGCGGCGATTCGCCCGGCATCTGCCCCGAGTTCGCGAAGCGCCGTGCGTCCACGCTGGCTGCGTCGGGTCGAGAGCAGCGCCGCCTCCTCGAACTCCGCGGGTCGCAGCCCGAAGCACCGCGAAACCGACTGCATCCGGGCCTGCAGCGCCGAAAACTCGGATCCGAGTTCGTCGTAGGCCTCGAGGATGTCTTCCATCCGGGACCGGGCGAAGCGCACAGCGAGCAGCACCTCGAAAGCTTCCCTCTGGAGCGCCTTGATCTCGTCTGCCAGGCGCTCGCACGTAGCCACCTTGGTCCGCGGATTGTGCTTCGAGTTCTGCTTTCGCCCGACCAGCGCCTCGATGGCCGCAAGCCGCACGAGCCCCTGCTGCAGACGTTCGGCGATCGCCTCGCGAGGGGGGGCGCTCTCGTCGTCGGAACCGTCGACGATCTTCCGGAGCACGATTTCTCCCGAACAAAAGAGTGCGCCGATCTCCAGGACCCGAGCGATCCCGAAGGGCGTTGTCATCACGGCGCGATAGCGATCGTGGAGACCGGACTCGATGCGCTTCGCGAGATCGACCTCTCCCTCGCGGGTCAGCAACGAAACCTGGCCCATCTCGCGCAGGTAGGCCCTGACCGGGTCGACACTGCGGACCTTCTCGTCGCCGGCCTCCCGCCGCACTGCCCGCCGCGCCGGCTCGACATCGATCACCGAGACCCCGCGCTCCTCGAGGGCTGCCGCTAGACCGACCGCGCTTCGAGCATCCGCTCCGGATTTTCGAATCCGCGCACGCAGGGAAGCGAGAGAGACTTCGCCCCTACGCATGGCCTCTTCCGTGAATTTCCGAAAGCCCTCGGAATCGAGCAGGGCGTCGGTGCCGGCCGCGAGTCCGCGCTCGGCGGCTTCTTTCGATGCGGCCGCTTCCGACGATTCGTCGGCGCGATGCTCGTCTAGCGAGTAAACATTGTCCTCGGAACCCTGCGGGTACGGCGCGTTGGGGGACATGGGGGGGGATCTCCTCTTCGAGGTCCGCACACGGCTGTGCGACCTCGGTTGACTCTGACAACTTTCCTAGGCCAGCGCTCCCGGGTTGCTGCGCTGTGCGGCGCGGCGGTCCTCGATCAATCGCTGCTTCTCGGCCAGTACCGCTTCGGCATCGGCCTCGGGATCTCGAAGCTTCCGGGTCAGCTCGCCGCTCTCGTCGCGCTGGCGCTTCCGATCGAACCAATCGAGACGCTTCGCCAACTCTTCGCTCGGCGAGATTTCGGGATCCACCGCCGAAGCGTCCTGGGTCAGCGCCTCGAGAAGCATCTGGTTCGGGACGGCTCCAGCTTCGTCGAAACCCGTCCAGTCGATTTCGCTCGTGCCATCGGACGCCGCCCGCACCGGCCCTTCGAAGAGGCGCGAGAAGAGGATCGCCAGATCGCCGTCCGGGAAGGTGGCCTTCAGTCGTGCGCGCTCGGCGGTGCCGAGGATCTCGGGGTGCCTTGCCACGAGAGCGATGATACGCAACCCGTGCTCGCGCTCACGACCAGTGATCCGCGGCGCCTCGAGATCGCTCTCGCCGGGGGCCCGGGCGTCGGTGGAACGCGCACCCCGGCGGGTGCTCCATACGACTTTCTCGACCGATTCGATCCGAGCGCCGAGTGCCGCAGCCACCTTCGCGACGTAGTCGTCCCGTTCGACCGGGTTCGGGACGAGCACGACGAAGCGCGCCAGGTGATCGACCCGATCGGCCTTCTCGGCGGGAGAAGCCACGCCCGCGCTCACGGCTGCCTGGACGAGGTTCTCAATGGCGTCGGGAGCCGAATCGACCACTTCGCAGAGGGCCTCGGCACCCGCCTCCTCGAGAAACGAATCCGGATCGTGACCGGGCGGCAGCGAAACCGCGCGCACACGCAGGCCCTTCGGCAGCAATACCTCGAGCGAGCGCTCGAGGGCTTTGTGTCCGGCGGCATCCCCGTCAAAGAGCAGCACTACATCCTTTACCCGACGCCGACGCAACTCGTTGGCGTGGTCCTCGGTGAGGGCGGTACCGCAGGTTGCGAGCCCTTCTGCCATGCCCGCTCGCGCCAACGCAATGCGATCGAAGTAACCCTCGCAGAGGATCGCACGCCCGCTTTTGCGAATCGCCGAGAGTGCGTCGGGGAGCCCGTAGAAAACTTTCCGTTTCCGGAACAGGGGCGTCTCCGGGGTGTTCAGGTACTTCGGCTGCTGGTCCTTCTCGAGGGCACGCGCGCCAAAACCGATCGGTCGACGGCCCACGTCGAGGATCGGGAAAGTGACGCGACCGCGAAAGCGGTCGTAGGCGCCGCGCCCTTCCTGCTTCGGCGGCACCAGAAGCCCCGCGCTCTGGCCAATGTCGTCGGCGATGCCGCGCGCCCGCAACGCTCCCGAAAGCGCATCCCAGCGATCCGGCGCAAAACCGATCCCGACGCTCTCGATCGTCTCGGCGTCGATGCCACGCGAAGCCAGGTAGCGGCGAGCCGCTTCGCCCTCCGGGCGATCGAGCTGTGCCCGGAAGAAACGCTGGGCGAGCTCGTTGGCCGCTACCAGGGGAGAGATCCGGTCTTCGCCATCGCCCCGGTCTTCCGGGATGTCGACGCCGACTTCGCGTGCAAGCTGGCGCACGGCTTCGGGGAAATTGAGGTTCTCTTTCTGCGCGAGGAAGCCGAAGGCGTCGCCGCCCTCCTTGCACGCCCCGTGGCAGTAGTAGACACCGTTCTCCCCGTCGACCGTGAACGAGGCGGTCTTCTCCTCGTGAAACGGACACAGGCCCTTATGGCTGCGACCGTTCTGTCTCAGGTCGACGTAGCGCCCGATGAGGCTCACGATGTCGATCCGGTCACGGATCTCGCGGATCGTCTCTTCGGGGATACGGGCCATCTTCCCCCCGGCTACCAGGGTCTCGCTAACGGAGCGAGAAGTTCATCGGGACATTCGGCGCATCTTCTTGAGAGCGCGCTTGCGTGCGGCCGCAGCTTTCTTCTTCAGGCGAATGCTGGGCTTGTCGTAGTACTCGCGGCGGCGGAGTTCGGTGAGGATCCCGGCCTTCTCGCAGGTCTTCTTGAATCGCTTCATCGCCTGCTCGAACGACTCGTTGTCCTTGACCTTGATGACCGGCATCGAAACCTCTTCTTCTCTGTCTTCGATTCTTCTGATCGACGGGTTCTTGGTGGGGCGCGAAACAGCGCCGGGCTTACGCTTGGGACTCGGGTCCTGGGGACGCCCTCCAGCGCGGGGGTGTCACTTCCCAATTGTGTGTCGTCGGCACCGCGAACCGATCCGACGGACTGGTTCTGGGCGTCGCGGGGTGGCGCAGCGCAGCGGCTCGCCCCGCCCGGATCCGGGCTCTCAGCATCCTCTCAATTTCTCAATTGGGCCGTTCGGAACGGCCTTTGCGCAACGCAGATCGCCTGCAGAGCCCCGGAATTTCAAGCGAAAACCTGTTTTCGCGCCTAGATCTCTAAGCTAGCGCAGGGGCTCTTTCGCATCAAGAAATCAGCGCTCCCGCGGCCTCGGGGCTCGGGGGACGCACTGCGATCCCGCGGGAAAGGAGGTCGCGTTTCACCTCGCCGACGCTGACCTCCCCAAAGTGGAAGATCGAGGCCGCCAACGCGGCCTGGGCGTGGCCCCCCTCCGGCCCTTCCGAGAGCGCCGCCGCCAGGTCTGCGGCACTGCCACCGCCCCCTGATGCGATCACCGGAATCGATACCCGCGCGGCGGTCGCCCTCAGCAATTCGAGGTCGTAGCCACTCTTGGTTCCGTCGCGGTCCATGCTCGTGAGCAGGATCTCGCCGGCACCGGCCTCGGCCATCTTCCCCGCCCACTCGACCGCGTCGATCCCCGTGGGCCGGCGCCCTCCGTGGGTGTAGACCTCGAAACGCGGCTCGGCCGCATCGCCATCGACGCGGCGGGCGTCGATCGCCACGACCAGGTTGGCACTGCCGATCCGGATCGCCGCCTCGGCCACCAGGTCGGGGTTCTCGACCGCAGCGGTCATGATCGAGACCTTGTCCGCCCCCGCGTTGAGCAAGTCGCGAACGTCGTCGAGCGAGCGCACGCCACCGCCCACGGTGAGCGGCATGAACACGGTTTCGGCCGTGCGCGTCACGACGTCGAGCAGGATCCGCCGTTCGTCCGAACTCGCGGTGATATCGAGAAAGATGATCTCGTCCGCCTCCTGCGCGTCGTAGTGCTGGGCCACCTCGACCGGATCGCCGGCATCGACGTGGTCGACATAGCGGACGCCCTTCACCACGCGTCCTGCATTCACGTCGAGGCAGGGAATGATGCGCTTGGTCAGCACGCCGCGATCTCCAGCGCGCGCGGCAACTGAACCGCACCGGTATAAAGGGCTCGCCCGACGATCACCCCCGCCAGCCCGCGGCTGGCAAGGCCCGCGCTCTTCTCGATGTCGCCCTCGCAGGCAACACCGCCCGAGGCGATCACCGGGACCGAAACCGCTTCGGCGAGTTCGATGGTGGCTTCGAGGTTGGGTCCGGTCAGCATCCCATCGCGCGCGATGTCGGTGTAGATGATCGCCGCCACCCCGGCATCCTCGAAGCTGCGTGCGACGTCCAGCGCGAGGGCATCGCTGGCTTCGAGCCAACCTTCCACCGCCACCCTCCCCTCGCGTGCGTCGAGGCCGACCGCAATCCGTCCCGGAAAGCGTGCCGCGACCTCGCGAACGAAGGCGGGGTCGCGCAGCGCGACGGTCCCGAGGATCGCGCGATCGATTCCCAGCCCGAGAGCCGCTTCGACGGCATTCGCGTCGCGGAGCCCCCCCCCGAGTTGGACCGGCACTCCCTTCGCCGCCGTCACGATCTTCGCGACAATTTCCGAATTGATCGGCCGCCCTGCCCGGGCACCGTCGAGATCGACCACGTGGAGGCGCCGGATCGGCTCCGCGACGAATCGCTCGGCCACGGCGACCGGGTCGGCGTCGTAGACCGTGGCCTGGTCGTAACGCCCCTGGGAGAGTCGCACGCAGCGGCCGTCGAGAAGATCGATGGCGGGGATGACCTCGAACATTTTTTCTCCGCGCGGGGTCATCGGCGTGCCTCCACCCAGTCCCGGAAGGCATCGAGCAGGCGGCGCCCAGCGGCCTGGCTCTTCTCGGGGTGGAATTGAACCGCGAAAAGTCCTTCGGTGGCGACCGCCGCGGTGAAGTCTCCCCCGTGGTTCGCGGTGCCGACGACACACGACGGGTCGCTGGGAACCGCGCGGTAGGAATGGACGAAATAGAAGTGATCGCGCTCGGGAAGCCCCGCGAGCATTGGATGGTCGCCCTCGAAGTGGACTTCGTTCCAGCCGATTTGCGGGACGCGCAGACGTGCTCCCGCAGAGTCGGTGTCGGGGAAGCGCTCCACGCGACCCGCGAGAACACCCAGGCCCGCAGTCTGCCCGTGCTCATCGCTTTCGTCGAAGAGCACCTGCAACCCCAGGCACAGCCCAAGGTAGGGACGGCCGCGCCCAAGAACTTCTCGGAGAGCATCGTCGAGGCCCGCCTTTTCCAGGCGCAAAATCGCGTCGCGAAAGGCCCCGACACCGGGCAGCACGACGCCGTCCGCCGCAACGACTTCCCGGGGCGTGCTGGTGACCTGCGGGCGCAACTGCGAGCGCTCGAGGGCCCGCGCGACGCTCCGGAGATTGCCGGCTCCGTAGTCGACGATCGCGATCGTCGGGGGGGTGGCCATCGGTCGTTCCTCAGAGGGCTCCCTTGACCGTCGGAAGTCCCGTCTGTCGGGGATCCCGCTCAAGGGCAAGCCGAAGCGCGCGCGCAAGCCCCTTGAAAACCGCCTCGACGAGGTGGTGCGGATTGCGTCCGTAGCGCTGCTCGATGTGCAGGTCGAGTCCGGCGTTCTGGGACAGCGCCTGCAAAAAATCTTCAGTCAACGTCGCATCGAAGTTTCCGATTCGGTCGTTTACCAACTCGACGCGGTAGACCAGGAAGGGACGGTTCGACACGTCCACCGCCACGTCGACCTTCGATTCGGCCATCGGAAGGGTGCACTGGCCAAATCGGCGAATGCCCGCGGCGCTGCCGAGTGCTTTGCGAAGGGCCATCCCCAGGACAATGCCCACGTCTTCCACGGTGTGGTGGGTATCGACGTCTAGATCGCCTCGAGCCTTGATCCGCAGATCAAAGAGGCCATGCCGCGCAAACGATTCGAGCATGTGATCGAAGAAGGGGATGCCGGTGTCGATCGCATAGTCGCCGCGACCGTCGAGATCCAGATCGATCTGGATCTGGGTCTCCTTCGTATTCCGTTCGATCGAAGCACTGCGCTTGCTAAAGCTGTTCTGGTCGTTTTCGCTCATGCTCTCCCCCCGCCGGCTCGATCCACTCAGAGTTCCGACTCGTCCTTTCCGCGCTCCGCGTCGCGTTCACGCCGCTGGCGCTGGATTTTCTCCAGCCGCAGCGCGACCGAGCGACCATGACCCCCGAGACCCTCGATCTCGGACAGCCGAATCACGTCGCTCCCCAACTCCTTCAGCTTCGATGCTTCGAAGCGCACCACCGAGGTTCGCTTCAGGAAGTCCTCCACGCCCAGGGGCGAGAAGAAACGCGCGGTCCCGCCGGTGGGTAGCACGTGATTCGGGCCAGCGAGATAGTCCCCCACCGCAACCGGCGTATAGTGGCCCAGGAAGACCGCCCCTGCGTTGGTGACAAGGGCCAGGGCGGCATCCGGGTCGTCCACCGCCAGTACCAGGTGCTCGGCGGCGTATTCGTTCGCGAGAGCGATCGACTCCGCGAGATTCCGCGTCAACACGATCGCGCCGCGCCGACGCAACGAGATCTCGGCGATGGCCTTCCGTTCGAGCACCCGGAGCTGCTTCGTCAACTCCGCGGACACCTTCGAAGCAAGGCCCTTCAAGTGGGTGATCAGGATGGACTGGGCGAGTTCGTCGTGTTCGGCCTGCGAGATCAGGTCGGCGGCCAGCCAGGCCGGTGTCGCACTCGAATCGGCAACAATGCAGACTTCGGTGGGGCCGGCTTCCGCGTCGATCCCAACCTCGCCGTAGACCAGCCGCTTCGCCGCAGCGACCCACACGCTTCCCGGCCCGACGATCTTGTCGACCTTCGGCACGCTTTGCGTGCCGTAGGCGAGAGCCGCCACCGCGTGGGCCCCGCCCATCTTGAAGACCCGGTGCACCCCCGCGAGACGAGCGGCCATCAGCACCTCGGGCCGCAGGCAGCCATCGGGACCGGGCGGCGAAGCCATCGTGATCTCGGGAACTTCCACCACCGAAGCCGGGACCGCGTTCATGATCACCGAAGAGGGATAGAAGGCCTTGCCGCCGGGTACGTAGAGACCCGCTCGCTCGAGCGGACGGACCCTCTGCCCGAGGGTCGCACCCCCCTCTTCGCGCACCTCCCAACTCGATGCGATGCGCTTCTTGTGGAAGTCGCGCACCCGCATCGCCGCCTTTCCGAGCACGGCACGATCGGCGGGATCCACCGCGTCGCAGGCCGCATCCCACTCGGCGGGGGATACTTCGATGGCATCCAGCGATGCGCCGTCAAATTCTTTGATGCAGGCACGCAGCTCGGAGTCGCCGCCGCGACGCACTCTCGCGATGATCGCCGCCGCAGCCTCCGAAACGTCCTCGACGCTGTCCTCGCGGCGCTGGCGGATCTTCGTCCAGACTTTCGCGAAACCCTCGTCCCGGGTTCTGAGAACCCTCAAGGGCTCCGATGCACTGCGCGCGGCCATCGGCTCAGGTCTCTCGCCGAATCTCGGCGCCGAGGCTCGCAAGCTTCTCTTCGATCCGCTCGTAGCCGCGGTCAATGTGATAAACGCGGCTGATGGCCGTTTCGCCGCGTGCCGCGAGGGCCGCCAGGATCAGCGATGCCGAAGCGCGCAAATCCGTTGCCATCACCGGGGCGGCGGTGAGGAAGGGGCGCCCACGCACGTGGGCCGAGCGTCCGTCGAGGGAAATATCCGCACCCATCCGCACGAGTTCGGGAATATGCATGAAGCGATTCTCGAAAATCGTCTCGGTCACGACACTCGAAGACTCTCCGACGCAGAGAACCGCGGTCAACTGCGCCTGCATGTCGGTGGGAAACCCCGGGTAGGGGGCCGTCACCACGCGGATCGGCCGAGACGCGCCCTGGGACACGACCGAGATCGCGTCCGTTTCGACTTCGATCGCAGCACCCGTCTCTCGCATCTTCTCGACCATCGAATCCATGCTGGTGGGATCGATCCCCTCGACCCGTACCGCGCCGCGGGTGATCATGCCGGCGGCGAGCAGGGTTCCGGCCTCGATGCGGTCGCCCGAAATTTCGTGCCTCACCCCGCGGAGGTCGGATACGCCGCGAATCACGATACGGTCGCTACCGGCACCCGAAATCCGCGCACCCATGCGGCAGAGCATCTCTGCGAGTTCGACCACCTCGGGCTCGCGTGCCGCATTGTCGAGAATCGTCTCTCCCTGGGCCAGGGTCGCAGCCATCATCACGTTCTGGGTGCCGTTGACCGTCGTGATGTCGAAGTGGATCTGCGTCCCGCAGAGTCGCGCGCCGAAGGCCTCGATGACGCCCGCGTCCAGGCGGATCTTCGCGCCGAGGGCTGCGAGGCCCTTCAGGTGCTGATCGATCGGGCGCACGCCGATCGCGCAGCCACCGGGCTCGGAGACGCGTCCGCAACCAAAGCGCGCGACAAGCGGCCCGAGCACCATGAACGAGGCGCGCATCTTGCGGACCAGGTCGTAGGGGGCCTCCGGCGTCGCCACGCTCTCGGGATCGATCCGCAGGCAGCGATCATCTTCGGCGTCCCACTCCACGCTTGCGCCGAGGGCCCGCAGCAGATCGACCATGTGCCCGACATCGCGCACCTTCGGAACATTCTCGAGGACGGTTTCGCCGCGTCCGAGCAGCGCCGCGGCCATCAGGCTGAGGGTGGCGTTCTTCGAGCCCGCGACGCGAACCGTTCCCTCGAGTCGCGCTTCTCCGCGCACGATGATGCGGTCCACTCGGTGTCCCCCTCGAAAGGCCTACGCCCGCGACGCCACGATGACGCGCGGGCAATGCGAAAGGTCGCTCACCACCTCGCAATTGGACAGCCCTACCCCCCGAAAGCCACCGCAAACTGCATCAGCCTGCCCGAGACCGACCTCCAACAGGATCCGCCCCCCCGCAGCGAGCGCAGCCGGCGCTTCCTGCCAGATTCGACGAGTGATCTCCAGGCCGTCCGCCCCTCCGAAGAGCGCCCCATCGGGTTCCGAGGCGAGCTCCGGAGGAAGTGTTTCGGCCTCGTCGCGGGCCAGGTAGGGCGGGTTCGAAACGATCCAGTCGAAGTGCTCGCCGGCCACCGGGGCGAGGAGATCGCCGCGGCGAAAGTCGATCCGGTCCGCCACTTCGAGGCGCGCCGCGTTTCGCTTCGCCACGCAGAGCGCCGCATCGGAAATGTCGGTGGCCGTGATTTCGAGTCGCGGACACTCCCGGGCCAGCGCGATCGCGATGCAGCCCGAGCCCGTTCCGAGTTCGAGCACCCGCGTGCTCTCCGGCGACGAGGCGATCCGTTCGAGGAGCGCGGCGACCAGTGTCTCGGTTTCGGGGCGTGGCGTCAGGACATCGCTCGTCACCTCGAAGGAGAGCGACCAGAACTCGCGACGACCCAGAAGCTGCGCGACCGGCACCCGCTCGCGCGCACGACGCTGAACCAGTTCGCGAAAGCGACTTCTCTCGGCTTCGACCACCGGTTTCTCGTATTCGACATAGAGCGCGACCCGATCGCAGTCGAGAGCAAAGGCCAGCAGGCACTCGGCGTCCAGCCGCGGCGAATCGATCCCCTGCTTTGCAAAGTAGTCGGTGGTCCAGCGCAGCAGGGCCATCACCGTCCACGCCTCGCCGGAAGTCCCCGCGCCCGAAGCCGCCACCAGCGACTCGTCACTTCGAAGATCCGACGTCATCAGGAAAATTCGATTTCGGAAGCGAGGTGCGTCGCCACCGCATCGAGGAGTTCGGCGAGTTCGCCTTCCATCACGTGATCGAGCTTGTGGAGCGTGATGCCCGCGCGATGATCGGTCACACGGTTCTGCGGAAAGTTGTAGGTGCGGATTTTTTCGCTTCGCTCTCCGGTCCCCACCTGCGCGCGACGCGCCTCGGAACGCTCGGCGGCCAGGCGCTCCTCCTCGAGCTCGTAGAGCCGGGAGCGCAGCACCTTCATCGCCTTGGCCTTGTTCTTGTGCTGCGATTTCTCGTCCTGGCACTGCACCACGAGGCCCGTTGGACCGTGAGTGATCCGCACCGCCGAATCGGTGGTGTTGACGCTCTGTCCGCCAGGCCCCCCGGCCCGCATCACATCGATGCGCAGATCGGCGGGATCGATCTCGATGTCGACTTCTTCCGCTTCGGGCATCACCGCGACGGTTACCGTCGAAGTATGGATCCGCCCCTGGGATTCGGTGGTCGGTACCCGCTGTACACGGTGAACCCCGCGTTCGTATTTGAAGCGCGAAAACACCTCTTCGCCTTCGATCATCGCGATCACTTCCTTGAACCCGCCGGCATCCGTTGCGGACTGCGAAAGCACCTCGATCTTCCAGCCCAGGTTCTCGGCGTAGCGCGAGTACATGCGGAAGAGGTCCGCAGCGAAGAGTGAGGCTTCCTCCCCCCCGGTGCCCGCCCGGATCTCGAAGATCGCGTTTCGATCGTCGTTGGGATCGCGTGGAATCAAGAGTTCTCGGAGCTTTTTCTCGAGCGAAGCCTTCGTCGCCTTCAACTCTTCGAGTTCGCTGCGGGCGAGATCGGCGATCTCCGCGTCGTCGTCCGAGGCCATGATCTCGGATTCAGTAATCTGCAGGAGGGCCGCGCGGTAGGCTGCGCCGGTTTCCACCACCGGCCGCAGGCGCGCCAACTCTTTCGCGAGTTTCTGGTAGCGCCCGGGCTGTCGCGAAATTTCCGGGTTGGCGAGGTCAGCCTCGAGGGCCGAGGTTCGCTCGGTCGATTCGTCGATTCTGGCCAGAAAATCGGGCATCGAGCATTTCTCCCACGGCGGGCCGGGTGGAGGTGGGATTCCGAAAAGGGGGTACGGGCTGCGGGGCGCAAAGAGCCCCGCTTCGATCAGGAGTTCATCGAGTCCAGGAACTCCTCGTTCGTTTCGGTGTGCTTCACCTTCTCGAGCAGGAATTCCATCGAGTCCACCGGCGAGAGCGGGGACAGCAATTTTCGCAGGATGTACATGCGGTTCAGGGCGGCTTCGCTGAGGAGCAACTCTTCTCGCCGGGTGGCCGAACGATTGATGTCGATGGCCGGGTAGGTTCTGCGGTCGGCGAGCTTGCGATCGAGCACGAGTTCGCTGTTCCCCGTGCCCTTGAATTCCTCGAAAATCACCTCGTCCATCCGCGAGCCGGTATCGATCAGCGCGGTGCCGACGATGGTCAGGCTCCCGCCCTCTTCGACGTTGCGCGCCGCCCCGAAAAACCGCTTCGGCTTGTGGAGCGCATTCGAATCTACGCCGCCCGAAAGGATTTTCCCGGAGTGGGGCACCACGGTGTTGTAGGCCCGTGCGAGGCGCGTGATCGAATCGAGGAGAATCACCACGTCGCGCTTGTGCTCCACCAGGCGCTTCGCCTTTGCGATCACCATCTCAGCCACCTGGACGTGACGCGTGGCCGGCTCGTCGAAGGTCGAAGAAACCACTTCGGCCTTCACGGTGCGCCGCATATCGGTGACTTCTTCGGGCCGCTCGTCGATCAGGAGAACGATCAGGTAGGCCTCGGGATGGTGCAGGGCGATGGCGTTCGCGATCTCCTTCAGGATCATCGTTTTTCCCGCCTTGGGCGGAGAGGTAATGAGCGCGCGCTGCCCCTTTCCGAGCGGTGCGATCAGATCGATGACGCGACTCGTCAGATCGCCGCCGCCACCCTCGAGATCGAATCGCTCCTCGGGGTAGAGCGGTGTCAGATCGTCGAAGGGGATCTTCTTGAGGGCCTTCTCCGGCGGGTCAAAGTTGATTGCTTCGACCTTCAGGAGCGCGAAGTAGCGCTCGCCCTCCTTCGGAGACCGGATCTGACCCGTGACGGTGTCCCCGGTGCGCAGGTTGAAGCGCCGGATCTGCGAGGGCGACACGTAGATGTCGTCCGGGCCAGCGAGATAGTTCTGGTCGGGCGCGCGCAGGAACCCGAACCCATCCTGAAGGATCTCGAGCACGCCCTCGGAAAAGATACGCTCGCAGTTCTCGGTCTTACCCTTCAGGATCGAAAACATCAACTCCGGCTTCCGCAGGCCTCCCGCGTTTTCTACCCCGAGATCGCCCGCGATCTTCGCGAGCTCTGCCATCGTCTTCGCCTTCAGAAGAGCGACGTCGACACGCTCTCCGGATTCGTCCGACTGGGCGGCAGCGCCGTCCTCGTCGAGTTCATCGTCCGAGGGCAGGTAGTCACGCCGCGGAGCGTGTGCCTCCCGCGAACTTCCCGATGTGCGCGGCCTGCGGCCGCGTCCGCGTCGATTGCGATTGCCCCCGGATCCGTTCGATTCGGTCGTTCGCTGGCTCATGTGCACAATCCCGTCATCGATTCGGCCCTCTTGTGGGTGCAGCATCCGCCTGCAGGCGTTCGTTAGAGGGCTCGGTGGGTTCGGAGCGATCGACTTCGCGAATGTGCAATAGAAGCCACTCCGCACTCTGCTTGGCTCGCTGACTGAGCCGTTCTTTGAAGCAACGGGAGGCCGAAGGCGTGCGGCGGGTAGAGGCCTAATCGGTCGATCGGCAGGAGAAGTGACCCCGCGTCCGAGTTCGCAGCGGCCGGGCACACCGCCGTGGCCGTGCGAGCTCGAGGCTATTCGTGAAACTTTTCGGGGGTTTCGGACGTTTTGGACGCTATCCCCGCCCCCAGACACTGTCAAGCCTGATCGCTCGAACGGGGCTCGATGAAGTGGAGCAGCCGCCCGGATTCGGCACCGTCACGGCGATAGGAATGGAAGCGACGATCGTCGCAGCGGGTGCATGCGTTCTCGATGGCACCGATCTTCGAGGCAGCGAGTCCGAGTGCGTGCAACTCGGTTCGCACCAACTCGCAGAGATCGAGTCGTGCGTGCCCGGGACGACTCTCGAAGGTCGCGCGATCAAGGCCGCCGTCGAAACGCAGGCGCAGCGCGCCGAGAACCGGCGCATCCACTTCGTAACAACAGACTCCGATCGCGGGCCCAATCACCGCGCGGATCTCGTGTGCATCGCCGGGTCCGAGGGCGGCGATTCCCGCCTCGACGACACCGGCCGCCAGACCACGCCAGCCCGCGTGGATCGCCACCACCTTCGAGGCGTCAGCGCTAGCCGCAAGAATCGGAACGCAGTCGGCGGTCACGATGCCCACCGGCCCCTCTCCCGCCCCGCTGACGATGGCGTCGGCTTCTTCCGGATGCGCTTCGCCCTTCGAGTCGACCGTCGCCACCACCGTGCCGTGAACCTGGCGGGGCAGAGCCACTCGCGACGGGGACCGGGCTGCACGGGTACCGAAGCCGTGTTCGACCCCCAGTGCACCGAGCACCGGGTGACACAGAAAACCCCGGGTCACGAGGCCGTTTCGCGCGCACGCAGCTTCTCGATCAATGCCGCCATGTCATCGGGCAACCCGGCTTCGAAGCGCAGCATCTCGCCCGACCGTGGATGCACGAACCCCAGCTTGGCTGCGTGCAGGGCTGGCCGATCGATTTCAGCCCTGCGCACCTTCCCGTACACTGGATCTCCCACGATCGGCAGGCCCAGACTGGCGAGGTGCACACGGATCTGGTGCGTGCGGCCGGTTTCGGGGTGCATCTCGAGCTCACTCCGGTCGGACGCCGCAAAGCGTTCCACGAGCCGATAGCGGGTGACCGCTCGCCGTCCGTTTCGCGCGGCCACCGACATGCGCTTCCGGTCTCGCGGGTGTCGACCAATGGGGCGATCGACGACGCCCTCCTCGACACCGGGGCTTCCGCGCACCACGGCCCGGTAGACGCGCTCGATCGAATGGTCGCGGAACTGTTTCGAAAGCGCCGCGTGGGCGGTGTCGTTCTTCGCCGCCAGCATGACCCCAGACGTTCCGCGATCGAGACGATGCACGATTCCGGGGCGCAGCACACCACCGACTCCCGCCAGGTCATTGCAGTGGTGGAGCAGCGCATTCACGAGTGTGCCGCTCGGATGTCCGGGCGCCGGATGCACGACGAGCCCCGCCGGCTTGTCGATCACGATCAGATCCGAATCCTCGTAGAGCACGACGAGCGGAATCGCCTCTGGGGCAAGCGACGGTTGTACGGGTTCCGGCGGTCGCGCCCGAACGCGATCGCCAAGCGAGACCCGACGGCTTGCACGACAGGGCTGTTCGTTGACTTCAACACGTTTCGCAGCGATCCAGCGTTTCACCGCAGAGCGCGGCAACCCCGATAGGGTCGCAAGCGCGACGTCGACCCGCTCTCCGGCCTCGGCATCGGAAACCTCGAAGACCAGCACCAGTTCCTCATCGAGAGGGCCGTCGGGACTTTCCGCCAGGTCGGGACCCTCCGCCAAGGCTCAGTCCCGTCCGAGAAACCGACTCCGACGCGGCACCCCGCGCGACGACTCGAGATGCTCCATGTAGCGGTTCGCCACCTTCTCGGAGTCGAAGCCGAGGGCCCGGGCGTAGGCGATCACGAAGCCGCGCACGTAGACCAATGCCGGGAGTTCGTCGTAGCGATCCTCCTCGATGCAGCGAAGGGTGTTGGGGCTGATCTTCGTCGTTGCCGCCAGTTGGTCAAGGGCGACACCGCGCTGCAGACGCAGTTGCTGCAGCGTTCGGCCGTTGCATTCGTCGGCATCGTCGAGAATCGACGCCGCCGCTCCCGGGCTGGGCTCTCCAGCGGCTGCCCCTTCGGGAGTCGGCGCCTCCTCGGGCACCTCGACGCTCTTCGGGAGCGCCTGCTCCAGCGCCGAATGCGTCGCCCCGACCATCCCGCTGCTGCCCTTCGCTCGAATCACGTCGTAGCGGTGTCGCTCCTCCTCGTCCGAGAGCACCCGGTAGGCGCCCTCGATCCGCTCGCGGATCTGCTCGGCTTCGGAGGGCTCGAGAATCGAGTAGACCGCCATCGAATCGGCGGCGTAGGTCGCACGCAGCGTCTTGTAGGCCTTCTCGATCTGCGCGGGATCGGCGCCTACGGGCAGCTCTAGAAGTTCGTAATGGTCGAGTTCGGAAACGGCCTTCATCGGTGTCGCCCGAGCGAGACCGCCGGAGGCGGCTCGCTGATTTTTCGGGCGATCCGCGTGAGGTAGTTCGCCGCATCGGCTTCCTTGGCAAAGTGCACCAGGGGCACCTTTGCAATCACCGAGCGCCGCACCGCCTCGTCATAATTGATGTAGCCGAGATATTTGAAGTTGGCGCCAAAGTAGCGCCGACACACGGTCACGACGGAGAAGCCGAGACGGATATCGTCCGCGCTGCGCGCACCATTGATCACGATCTTCGGCCGAAACTCGTCCACCGTGCGCAAGAAACGAGCACCCTCCGCCGGATCGGCCGCTTCCACTTCGCGCAGCAGGTCGAGGGGGTTCTGGATCCCGCGCTCATTCCGCGGGTCCATCGCATCGGTGACGAGATCGCGCAGATTCTGACTGACCATCGACTGCCAAAGCCGCCGGTAGAACGCCGCCCGTAGGAACGCGTAGGCACTCTCGATGCAGGTGGGTTCCGGGGAGAGGATGAGCAGGGCGTCGTCGGCGACGAGGAAATAGTCGAGGGTCGCTGGGTGTACCCCTGCACCGAGATCGAGAACCACCCAATCCGCATCGAGCTGGCGCAGGTCCCGGATCAGGCGAACCCGGCGCGCGTTGTCGGGCTGGGCGTCATCGAGATGACCACCGGTACCCGCCACCAACCGCAGGTTCGCAACCGGCGTCTCGATCGCCAGCTTCCGAAGGTCCTCTTCGCGGCGCGCGACGAAATCCGAAAGGCCTTCGCGCGGATGCTCGACCCCCAGGAGGGTGTGGAGGTTCGCCGATCCGAGATCGGTGTCGACAGCGATGACGCGCTGGCCCGAGTCGGCGAGTGCCGTGGCAACGTTGGCCGCGACGACACTGCGACCGACGCCCCCCTTGCCACTCCCGACCGCGACGAGTCGCGGCCCGCGACCAGTGGCCGCCCTCGAAATCTCCGTCGCCCGAGTCGTCGCTTCCGTGGATCCATCCCCCACCTTTTGAATCCTACCGCGGAAACCCCGCTTTCGGGAACCCCCCGTTTCGCAAAATCGAAGGGCGACGGGCGGCTCCCCCGGCGTTCAGACCGCGACGCCCTGCGAGACCGCCGAAGCGTCGCTGGAGAAGAGAAAGGGGCGCCATTCGCGGTAGCGAACCTTCGCGGGCGCCACGCTCAGCACTGGACTCCAGCGAGGACGAGCCGGCTTGCGCCCCAGGCGAAACCCCGCCTGCTCGGGGGTGCGCCCGCCCTTGCGACGATTGCAGGATAAACAGCAGCAAACGACGTTCTCCCAGGTCGTGCGTCCCCCCATTGTTCGGGGCACGACATGGTCGAGGTTCAGATCGCTGCGAGGTCGTTGCTCCCCGCAGTACTGGCAGGTGAAGCGATCCCGGGCGAACACGTTGCTGCGACTGAAGCGCACCCGACGCTTCGGCACGCCGTCGAAATGAGTCAACAGGATGACCCGGGGTACCGGCACGGGCCCAGCGGTCGAGCCCACGGCCTCGGCATCCGTCGGGGCGCCGCCGCTGGTCCACTCCTCGAAATCGAACGTCTGGTAGCGGCTGTCGACGGCGCGCGCACCGCCCACGTAAACCAGCGTGAAGGCGCGCCGCAGCGAAGTCACGTGGACCGGGAGAAAGGAGCGATTCAGGACCAGGACACTCGAATTCAGCATGACGGATCCGTTTCGAATCGATCCGCTGCCCCGGGCAGCATCAGCGAAGCGCCGCGTCGAGCATGCGCTCGACTTCGGCGCACTCGTCGTCTTCGAGAGTGCGCAGGTCGATCTTCAGCAGACCGTCTCGAAGCCGCGCGAGGACCGGCGTTTCCGCCCGGCGCAACCGGGCCGCGAGGCGTTCGGCGGAGCCGGCGCCAGACACTTCGACCACCCAGGTCTCGAGTGCGAAGCCCGGCAGCGATCCGCCACCCACGGGGGCGCTCTCCTTCGCAACCTCGAAGCGCAGCGGAGCGGGGTGATTCTTCGCGAGCCGTCCGGCGAGCTTGCGGGCGCGCGCTTCGAGCGAAGCCACCGGCTCGAGCAAGCGCCGCAGTACCGGGATCTCCTCTTCGCCGCGCCCATCGAGCAGGCACTCGAGGGTGGCATCGAGTGCTGCGATCCCGAGCTTGTCTAGACGCAGAGCTCGCGCCAGGGGGTTGCGTCGGCAACGCTCCACGATCTCCTGCTTCCCCAGCAGGATCCCGGCCTGGGGACCGCCCAGAAGTTTATCCCCGGAAAAACACACCACGTCGGCGCCGGCCGTGAGCCGCGAGGGGGCGAAAGCCTCGATGGGAATTCCCCGGTCCGACAGGTCGACGAGGGTCCCGCTGCCGAGATCATCGACCACCGGCAGCCCAGCGCGCGCGCCGATCGCAGCCAGTGCCGGAAGCCCCACTTCGGCGACGAACCCCTTCTGTTCGAAATTGCTGCGATGCACCTTCAGCAGCAGGGCCGTCTGGGGACCGATTGCGTTCTCGTAGTCCTCGGCGTGGGTACGGTTCGTGGTCCCCACCTCGACCAGGCGCACCCCGGCGCGCTGCATGATCTCGGGAACCCGGAACGAGCCCCCGATTTCGACCAACTCTCCACGCGAGACGATCACCTCGCGGTCGCGGGCGAGGGTGTCGAGGACCAACAGGAGCGCGGCCGCGTTGTTGTTGGAGACGTGGGCCGATTCGGCCCCCGAGAGCAGTCTTAGCTTCTGGGCGACACCGGCGAGGCGATCGCCTCGGCCCCCCTGCTCGAGGTCCATCTCGAGGTCCGAATACGAGAGCGCGGCAGCCTGCACCGCGTCGGCCGCCGCCCGAGAAAGCGGAGCCCGCCCCAGGTTGGTGTGGAGTACGACGCCCGTAGCGTTGAGCACGCGGCGGGGGCTTGGCTTCGCCAGGCGCTCGGCCCGTGCCAAGCAGTCCGCCACGGCGCGCCCCAGGACGTCCCCATCAGCGGCATTCGCCCCGCGGGTGTCCGCCGCCGCTCCTTGGGCTTCCAACTCCCCCCGGAGCGCTTCGACCGCCTCGCGCGCAGCGGCGCGCACGGCCCAGTTGGGCAGCTCCGAAGCCGCGCCGCTCGCTTCGCGGATCAGACGATCCACGGAGGGCAGCCCGCGTCGGGGGTCCGGCTTGACGGCTTGTCTCGGATCCATGATGGTAGGGGCTAGAAAATTTGGCGGCCCGGCCGGGTCGCGAACCGTGGACCCAGAAGGGCGATCATTTCAGCTGCGAACTCCACACCCGTGTGGAGCCACCCGGAACGAAAGATACCGGGTAGAGGATATCGGCTGAAAGCCGCGCTGCAGAGCGCGTCGGAACCCGGATGTTTCCCACGGGGGAACCGCTTCGAGATGGACGGTGGCGGGAGCTACCGCGAGGGACTCGAGAGGAATTTTACCCGGCCGGACCGAGAGTCTTTTTCCCCGTGCGAATCAACCGTTTCCACTTCGGCGCTGCCGAATCGAAGCCCGTCTACGTCCATTCACCGACTCCTTGCGAGCCGGTGACCCCTTGCGGTCCCGCCACCGTGGTCGCTTTGCGACGACATGACACTTCGATCGCCCGGAAACGCTGAGCTCGCCTTTTCAGCGGAGGAACGCCATCGCGAGGCTATAGGCCCCGCGAAATGACCGGTCGCAAAGGCGGCCGAGCTGCGCTTCCTCTTGCACCGGAACGATTCATGAACAACGAAATCATCGTCAACGCTGAGCGGGGCGAGACCCGCGTCGCCCTGCTCGAAGGCTCCTCCTTTACCGAGCTCCACATCGAACGCGGCTCTGATCGCAACGTGATGGGCAGCGTGATCCTGGGGCGCGTCTCGCGCGTCCTCCCCGGGATGCAGGCTGCCTTTGTCGACATCGGCCTCGAGAAGGCCGCGTTCCTCTACGCCGGCGACTACATCGACACGAAGAGCCAGACTTCTGGGGGCGATGGCTCCAGCCCGCGGCGGCGCAGGGGCAACGGTCGCAGCCACATCCAGATCGACGCGATCCTCAAGGAAGGCCAGGAGATCGTGGTACAGATCGCGAAGGAGCCCATCGGCACCAAGGGTGCGCGCATCACTTCGCAGATCTCGATCCCAGGACGGCACCTCGTCCTCACCCCCGGGTCGAGCCGCGTCGGCGTCTCGCGCCGCATCGGCTCGGATCGGGAGCGCCGGCGGCTGCGCGAGATCGTCGACAAGATCCGCCCGGAGAAGCTGGGCTTCATCATCCGCACCGCCGGGGACGGCGTGCGTGACGCCGATCTCGAGGCGGATGTCCGCTACCTGACAAAGGTATGGAAGACGGTCCAAAGGAGCGCCCAGAACGCCCGGGCACCGAAGGTCCTCTACGCCGAGCCTGAGCTGGCCCTGCGCATGATCCGCGACCTCAGCGGCCCGGACACGAAGCGCATCGCGATCGATTCCGCGGAGACCTACCGCACGGTCCGCGCCTTCGTCGACGAATTCGTCGCAGAGCCGCGTCCCCATCTTGAGCACTACGAAGGCCAGACTCCGATCTTCGACCACTTCGGTCTGGAGTCGCAGATCCAGGCCAACCTCGAGCGCCGGGTCTTTCTCAAGTCCGGGGCCTCGCTGATCATCGACCAGAGCGAAGCGCTGACCTCGATCGACGTGAACACCGGCCGCTTCGTCGGTAAGCGCAACCTCGAAGAAACGGTGCTCAAGACCAACCTCGAGGCGGTCAAGGAGATCGCCCACCAGCTGCGCTTTCGCAACATCGGCGGCATCGTGATCCTCGACCTGATCGACATGGAATCCGCCTCGAATCGAGACCGCGTCTACCGCGCGCTGGCCGAAGCCCTGCGCCAGGACAAGGCCCGGACCAACATCCTCAAGATCTCCGAACTCGGCCTGGTCGAGATGACCCGCAAGCGCACCCGCCAGAATCTCGTGCAGACCCTGTGCGAGCCCTGCCCCTATTGCGAGGGACGCAGCTACGTGCTCTCGAGCGAGAGCGTGGCCTTCAGCATCATCCGCGAGGTGCGCAAGGATCTCCCGCGCTTCAGCGGCCGCCAGATCGCCATCAGCGTGAACCCCTCGGTGGCCGAGGCACTGCTCGCACCCGAGAACGAGGCCCTTGCCGACCTCGGCTCCGACCTCGGCTTCGAGATCGAGGTGCGCGCCCGGCCCGGGCTGCACCAGGAGCAGTTCGAAGTGCAGGCACGGGGCCGCGGCGAGCCGGTGGTGATCCCGCTGCGCTGGCTGGCAGCCGGCGACGAACCCGCTGCGGAACCCGAGGTGGCCGAAGCGGCCCCGGAAGAAGCGGTGATCGAGGCCGAGAAATCGCCGGAAATAACGCTAGAGGGGCTCATCGAAGCTCCGCTGGAGCTGCTCGACGACCCCGAAATGCCGGAGATCGAGCCCGAAATCGACGCGGCGGTCGCCCCCGAGGCTGACGCGGCGGTCGCCCCCGAGGCCGACGCGGCCCCCGAGGGGGATGCGGAAGCTGATCCAGACCTCGCGGAGGTGCCCCAACCGCTTGACGACGCTGCGGAATCGCCGATACTGCCGCCCGTCCCGGAAGCTGAGGAAAACTAATGTACGCGGTGGTCAAGACCGGTGGAAAACAGGTTCGGGTCGAGCCCGGTGAGGCCGTCCGGGTCGAGAAGCTGGAAGGCGCGGTGGGCGACACGGTGGAGTTCCCGGAAGTCCTGCTCGTCGGCGGCGAGAATATCCAGATCGGCAGACCGCTCGTAGAGGGCGCGGTCGTTCGCGGTACCATCGTAGAGCAGGGTCGTGGCCCGAAGTTGCGGATCTTCAAGATGAAGCGCCGCACCGGCTACCGCCGCAAATACGGTCATCGCCAGGACTACACCGAAGTCCTGGTCGACGCCATCGAGGGTTGCTGATGGCGCATAAAAAGGGACAGGGAAGTTCGCGGAACGGCCGAGATAGCAACGGTCAGCGCCGCGGCATGAAGGTATTCGGCGGTCAGACCGTGCAAGCGGGTGCGATCCTCGTGCGGCAGCTTGGCACCCGTATCCACCCCGGGCAGAACGTCGGCCTCGGCAGGGATTACACCCTCTTTGCGCTCTGCAACGGCACGGTGCGGTACGGCCGCTCTCGCGGTCGGGTGCAGGCGTCGGTCGATCAGCCGTAGGCAGCGACCGGAGCCCCGCTCTATTACCCGATCCGATTTCCCCTGGTACGAGGAGCGCGGGCTCGGCCATGCCTTCTCTCTGGGGACCCTCCCATGAAGAAGTCGGGATTCGTCGATGAAGTCTGCGTGACGATCGCCTCGGGGCGGGGCGGAGACGGCTGCGTCCACTTCTATCGCGGAAAGTTCGAACCGCGTGGGGGACCGGACGGGGGCGACGGCGGACGCGGCGGCAATGTGATCTTCATCGCCGACCGCAATCGCAACACCCTGCTCGAGTTCGCGAGGCGGCGCCACATCGAAGCCGAGGCAGGACGCCCTGGCGAAGTGCGCAGCCGGCACGGCGCAGCAGGTCGGGATATCGAAGTGCGGGTTCCCGTAGGGACCGTTTTCTACGAGTCCCCCGACACCGAAGCCGACACCCCGGTCGCCGACCTGCGGCGCGATGGGGATCGTTTCCATGCCGCGCGCGGGGGACGCGGGGGCTGGGGCAATCCCCACTTCGCCACATCGACAAGGCAGGCTCCCGACTTCGCGAAGCCCGGCCTCGCCGGAGAGACCCGAACGCTCGAACTGCGACTGAAGCTGCTCGCGGACGTCGGCCTGCTCGGGCTTCCGAATGCCGGCAAGTCGACACTCCTCGGTCGCATCTCGGCGGCAAAGCCCGCTGTCGCAAACTATCCCTTCACGACCCTGGTCCCCGCGCTCGGCGTGGTCGAAGTCGATGAGCGGCGCTTCATCGTCGCGGACCTGCCCGGCCTCATCGCCGGCGCCAGCGAGGGGGTCGGCCTCGGCGATCGCTTCCTGCGCCACGTCGAACGCACGCGGGTATTGCTGCATCTTCTCGACGTGGGCGGGGCCTGGCTCGAAGATCGAGACCCCTTCGACGACTATCGTACGCTGCGCAATGAACTCGGTCTCTTTGATCCCGAACTGCTCGGGCGGAGCGAGGTGGTGGTGCTCAACAAGGTCGACCTGGTTTCGGATCGGCAACGTCTCGCAGCGCTTCGCGAAAGGTTCGAGGCCGAGGGCTGTCGCGTCTTTGCGATTTCGGGGGCGACCGGAGAAGGGGTCGACGCGCTGATGCAGGAGACCTTGCGAACCATCGACGCCGCTGCCGAGATCGACACGGCAAAGCAGGACGAGGCCTCGGCATGAGCGCCTCGCCTGCACGCAAGCGGCTCACCCGGGCTCGGCGGATCGTCGTAAAGGTCGGCAGCAGCACACTCACGCGCGACGGGCGACTGCGGACCCGAAAGGTGAGCGAACTGGTGGGCCAGATCGCCGACCTCATGGACTCGGGGATCGAGGTGGTGCTCGTGTCTTCCGGAGCCATCGCCGTGGGCAGCTTCGAACTCGGCTGGGGGCCGCGCGAACGCTCGACGCGAGAAAAACAAGCCGCGGCCGCGGTCGGCCAGATCGGGCTGGCGGAACTCTACCGGCGACGCTTCTCGCGACGCGAGCGCCTCGTCGGCCAGGTTCTCGTCACGCGTTCGGGCCTGGCCGACCGGGAGCGCTTCCTGAACGCACGGCATACGCTCCTCGAGTTGCTTCGCTTCGGCGTGGTCCCGGTGGTGAACGAAAACGACACCGTCGCCACCGAGGAGATTCTCTTCGGAGACAACGACCGTCTGTCCGCGATCCTGGTCAACCTCGTCGACGCCGACGCCCTTGTGATCCTCACCGATGTCGGCGGTGTCTACGAGCGAAAGCCCGTCGCAGGCGAGGCCACTCCCCCGATCCTCGATGAGGTCAAAGCCATCACGCCCGCCTTACGGAGAGCCGCGGGGAGTGCCGGGTCAAAGCTCGGCAGCGGCGGCATGGTCACAAAACTCGAGGCCGCCGAAATGGCTTCGCGTACGGGCGCCACCACGGTAATCTGCTCCGGACGCAGCCGCTTCGTATTGCAGCGCGTGCTTTCGGGGGAAGCGATTGGAACACTCTTCCACCCGACCGAGCGTATGACCAGCCGCAAGCACTGGATCGCCTTCGCGACCCGATCGCGCGGAGAACTGGTACTCGACGAAGGTGCCCGCAACGCCCTGACGGCCCGGGGCAAGAGCCTGCTCGCGGCCGGCATCAAGGCCGTTCACGGTCGCTTTCGCGTGGGCGACTCCGTGTCCTGTCTCGACAGTCGCGGTCGCGAGTTTGCGCGCGGTCTGGTCGCCTATTCCTCCGGCGATCTCGAGAAGGTCAAAGGCCTGAAAGCTCGCGACGCCAGGCGGGTGCTAGGCTCGTGGAATGGCGACGAGGTAATCCACCGAGACGATCTTGTCGTGCTGGAGACCTGAGCCATGTCCTCCCCCGACCTCGCCTCCCCCGGCCTCGAACAGCAAATTCGAGAACTCACCGCCCGTTCCCGAGCCGCGTCGGTAGTGCTCGGCGAAGTCGACACCGCGACCAAGAACGCCTGGCTGCTGCGCGTCGCCGACCGACTCAAAGAAGCGCGCGAGACCATTCTCGCAGCGAATACCCGCGATCTCGAGCAGGCCGCGGCACGCAACATCTCCGAGCCGCTCCTCAACCGGCTGGCCCTTGGCGAGGACCGCTGGACGACGATGCTAAAGGGCCTTGCGGACATCGCCGCTCTCGACGATCCCGTCGGGCGCATCGAGGACCTGCGCGAGCGTCCCAATGGCTTGCAGGTCGGGCGCATGCGGATTCCGCTCGGCGTGATCGCGATCATCTACGAATCGCGCCCCAACGTCACCATCGACGCCGCCGCACTCTGCGTCAAATCGGGAAACGCCGTAATCCTGCGCGGCGGCTCCGAGGCGATCCAGTCCAACGTCGCCCTCGGCGAGGTGCTGCGCGCCGCCGCCCGCGACGTGGGCATCCCGGAGGATGCGGTGACGGTCGTCCCCACCACGGATCGCGCCGCCATCGACTTTCTGCTGCGCTCGGAGCGCGACATCGACCTCGTGATCCCCCGCGGTGGTCCGGGTCTGATCCAGAAGGTGAGCGAGACCTCGCGCATCCCCGTGATCAAGCACGACGCCGGCGTCTGCCACGTCTACCTCGATGCCAGTGCAGACCCAAAAATGGCCACCGAAATCGCCGTCGATTCGAAGCTGCGACAGATGGCGGTGTGCAACGGCCTCGAAACCCTGCTCTGCCACCGCGACGCGGCGGGCACGGTGCTGCCTCAGGTGCTCGAGGCGCTCCACGCCGAAGGCATCGAGATCCGCGGCTGTCCCGAGACTCGCAAGGCCTTCGCCACTGCCCGCCCCGCTAGCGACGAAGACTGGGCAGCCGAATACCTGGCCCCAATCCTCGCGGTCAAGGTCGTCGCGGGAATGGACGAGGCCATCGAACACATCCGGGCCTGGGGCTCCGACCACACCGAGATCATCGTGACCGCGAGCCAGGACCACGCCGACGAGTGGCTGCGCCGCGTCAACTCCTCCACCGTCGGCGTGAACTGCTCGACCGCCTTCGCCGACGGTTATCGCCTGGGGCTCGGCGCCGAGATCGGCATCTCGACTTCGAAGCTTCACGCCTTCGGTCCAATGGGCCTTGACGATCTCACCAGCCGGAAGTTCGTGCTCCGGGGGGAAGGCCAGCTCCGCGAATGACGGCTACGAGCGCGAAGCCGCTGCGCGCTCCGGGGGGGGTCGGACTCTTCGGTGGCACCTTTGACCCGATCCACCTGGGGCACCTACGCGCTGCCGAAGAAACCCTGCGCGCACTGCAACTCGACCGCATCGTCTTCGTCCCCAGCGCCGAGCCCCCCCACAAAACCGGAACGGAAACCGAACCGATGGCCCCCGCAGTGGACCGGATGCAGTGGCTTCGACTCGCGGTAAAAGCGCATCCGAAATTCGAGGTCGACGCCATCGAACTCACGCGCCCCGGCCCGTCGTACTCGGTGGATACGCTGCGAGCGCTCGCTGCCAAGGGCGAGGCGCGGCCCCCGGTCTTCATCATCGGCTGCGACGCGTTCCGGCTGATCGCGGGGTGGAGGGAGCCCGAGGCACTCTTCGCGCTCGCCGATTTCGCGGTGCTGTCGCGACCGCCTTCGAATCGCGGCGCCCTGGCGCAATGGATCCCGGAAGCGCTGGCCTGCGCCTTCGACTTCTCGAGCGATGGACGCAGCGCCCTGCATCGCAGCGCCGGTACCAGGCTCCTGCAGCTCGAAATCGATGCTCTCGACATTTCCTCCTCGGAAGTCAGGGCGGCCCTCGCGAGAAACGAGCCCGCGTCCGCCTGGCTCCCCCCCGCGGTCCATTGCGCGGTGATCGAAAGCGGGCACTATCGGGGCGCGAACGAATGCGCCGAGGCAGGGAATGTGACCGTCCATGGCAGAAACGAGCGGCATGGCTGAATTGGAACGCCTGGAAAAGGCGCGCGAAGTCCTGCTTCGCGCGCTCGAGAGGAAGGCCGAAGACCCGGTGGTGCTCGACGTCCGCGAGGTGAGTTCGTTCGCGGACACCTTCGTCGTACTGACGGGACGCTCGGATCGCCAGGTCTGCGCGATCGCTGACGCGGTCGAAGCCGGCCTACGCAGCGCTGGCGAACGCGCCCTCGGCGTCGAAGGCTACCGCGAGGGTCGCTGGGTGCTGCTGGATTTCACCGACCTGATCGTGCACGTGTTTCAGCGCGAGGTGCGCGAGCACTACGACCTCGAACGGCTGTGGAGCGACGCGCCGCGCATCGACCTCGGCATCGCGGTGGACACCGAAACCACCGGGACGAGCCCTTGAGCGGTCCCGTACTCCTCTGTGTCCTCGATGGTTTCGGCATCGGCGACGGGGGAGCCAGCGACGCCACGGCCCTCGCCCACGCGCCCTTTCTCGAGCGCACCGCAGCCACCCACCCCCACTCGCAGCTCGAAACCTCGGGCGAGGCCGTGGGCTTGCCTCCCGGGCAGATGGGGAATTCTGAAGTCGGCCACATGACGATGGGCGCCGGCCGAGTGATCCTTCAGGACTTGACGCGTATCGGCGAGGCCTTCCGTCAGGGCGCCATGCGCGAAAATCCGCGAATCCTCGAGACCCTCGACGCGGTGGCGGCCTCCGGCGGGGTCCTGCACCTCCTCGGGCTCGTCTCCGATGGCGGCGTCCACAGTCACCAGCAACACCTCTACGAGATTCTTCGTGGCTGTGCGGCTCGCGGGATCGAAACCGCAGTGCACGTCTTCCTCGATGGACGCGATACCCCGCCGCGTTCGGGGCAGGGCTTCGTGCGCGACCTGATCCCCCACGTCGAAGCCGCGGGTGGACACATCGCCACCGTCATGGGGCGCTACTGGGCCATGGATCGCGACAACCGCTGGGATCGGATCCAGCGGGCCCTCGACGCCATCGTCCACCGTCGCGGGCGCGAGGAGCCCAATGCCCTCGAGGCCATCGCGATGGCCTACGCACGCGAAGAGGGCGACGAGTTCGTCGAACCCTGCGTCATCCAGGGCGGCCGCGCGCTCGAGGAGGGCGACGGCGTCTTCTTCTTCAACTTTCGCTCGGACCGGGCTCGCCAGCTCAGCAACGCGATTACCGGCGCCTGCCCGGAGCGCTTCGAAGGCCAACTCGACCGGGCTGGCGTGCCCGCGACTGCGAGCTTCCTCTGCCTCACGCGTTACGACCGGGCGTTCGGGTTGCCGGAAGCCTTCGCGAACGACCAGCCCGCGAAGGTCCTCGGCGAAGTGGTTTCGGAGGCATCCCTGCGGCAGTTGCGCATGGCCGAAACCGAGAAGTACGCCCACGTCACCTTCTTCTTCAACGCGGGCGCAGAGGAACCCTTCCCCGGCGAAGACCGCGTGCTGGTGCCCTCCCCGCGCGAGGTCCCGACCTACGACCACCGACCCGAAATGAGCGCCCAACCGCTCACGAAATCAATCCTGGCGAAACTTTCCGACGGCGACTACGCCTTCGTCCTCGTCAACTTTGCGAACCCGGACATGGTCGGACACACCGGCGTTCTCGACGCGGCAGTCAAGGCCGTCGAAACCATCGACTCGTGCCTCGAGGAACTCACCCGGGCCGTTCTCGAGCTCGAAGGGCAGATCCTGATCACCGCGGACCACGGAAACTGCGAACAAATGGTCGACCCCGAAACCGGTGATCCCCACACCGCGCACACCACCAACCCGGTTCCCCTCTACTGGATCCGGGGCCCGTCGACGACACCGAATCCGAAAACGGCCCTCGCCAACGGCGGCCTCGCCGACCTGGCCCCGACGGTGCTCGAATTGATCGGGCTTCCGATCCCCCCCGAGATGACGGGGCGCTCGCTGCTTCGCTAGGCTGCGGGCTCCCGGTCCCGGGAGTCGGCATGGCCAGCGACCTGCTCGCCGATGTCACGCTGCTCTTGCGCGGCGTGCTGGATCTGATCGCGCCGCCGCGCTGCGTCGATTGCGACGCACCCCTTGACCAGTCCGTGCAGGAGAAAGACCCCTTCTGTTGGCGCTGCCGCGCGAAGCTTTCGTGGCTCGCCTGCAGATGCGACGCGACCAGCTCCCCCTGCGACGCCTGCCACGGATATGGGAGCGAGGTCACCCACTGTCGTGCCGCGGTCGACTACGCGAGCGGGGCCGAGGCCTGGCTGCGACGCTTCAAATACCCGAGAAGCGGCCTTGCGGGACTCGACCCGCGCCCCACCGTAGTGGCCCGGCGATTCATCACGCTCGCCGCCGCGCGCCGTCCGGGGCCGCCTCCCGACTGGGTGCTTCCCGTCCCCCTGCACGCGCGAAGATTGCGCCAGCGCGGCTTCAACCCGTCGACGCTGCTGGCGCGTGCCGCTGCGCATGCGACCGGCAGCTTTGTACCGCGGCTTTCCCTGCTGGTGCGCCAGCGCGACACCCCCAGCCAGACCCGGCTCGATCGCGGCGAACGTCGGCGCAACGTGGCCGGCGCCTTCGCCGCCCGGCGATGCGAACAGCTACAGGGGCGTCAAATTTTGTTGGTGGACGACATCGCGACCACCGGCGCAACGCTGCGTGAGGCCGCGCGCGAATTGCTGCGCGCGGGCGCCTCCGGGGTCGACGCGGTGTGCGCCGCGCGCACCGGGCTCCATCGCGAATCGGAACGCGAATCGAATCCCTAATCGGAACGCGAATCGGAACGCGAACTCAATCGCAACCTCAAACGGGTTCGCGACCCGCTTCCGCGATCGTCTCGATCATGACTTCGCGCAGACGGGCGGGATCGACGGGTTTCTTGAAAATCACCCCGGGAAGGCCCTCGAGGCGGCTGCGCTTCAAGATGTGATCCTTGTCGTAGTGGAATGCGGTCATCATCAGTACCGGCAGCCCGGGGCGACGCTCGCGAATCGCGAGAAAGAGATCGTGGCCATCCATGTTCGGCATCACCACGTCGGACAGGACCAGGTCGAGATCCGATGCATCGACGCAGGCGAGGGCCTCGAGGCCGTCTGCCGCGGTCTCGACCGAACAACCCCAACCCT
Source organism: uncultured Pseudomonadota bacterium (assembly GCA_913054385.1). Lineage (GTDB taxonomy): Bacteria > Myxococcota_A > UBA9160 > UBA9160 > UBA4427 > JAYGCV01. The sequence goes on along the minus strand of CAJXIC010000002.1, from coordinate 5,829 downwards.
CGAGAATCTCCTTCAGGGTCGTTCGGATGCCCAGGTCGTCGTCAACCACCAGCACGCGAAGCCCTTCCAGGAGCGGGTCGCGCACTTCTTCGCGATGGCTGCGGAGATCGATCATGCGAGCGGGGCCCTGGTACTCGACGGTTTCGTAGGGGTCGCCTTCCGCGATTTTTCCGAGACGGGCGAGAATCTCCGATACCCGGACGACCTCGCGACGAATGGCGTCGAGACGTTCGGATTCGACCGAGATATCGCCTTCGCCCGCCAGGCGATCCACGTCGCGCTCGAGTAACTCGGCCTGGTTGAGGATCACCGCGAGCGGGTTGTTGATCTCATGCGAGAGACCGATCGCGACTTCGCCGAGGATCGCTAGTTGATCCTTGCGCAGGATCTCCCGGAGATCCTTTGCGTAGCCGATGCTGCCGTCTTCCTCTCCGTCGTCGTCGTAGAGGACCGTCCCCGAAATCGCCACCGGGATCTCGGTGCCGTCTCTTGCAACGAAGGTGGTGCGGACAGCCGCCGGGGCAACGGATTCTTCGCCGCGCTGGGCGCGCAAGCCGTTCATCACATTGCGCGCTTCGTCGACGCTGGGGTAGAGCTTCCCAACGTGGGAGCCGAGAATCTGGTCCGGCGTGTAACCGAGGCTGCGAGTCGCTCCGTCGTTGTAGTAGACGACGATCCCCTTGCGATCGGTGCCCACCACGATATCCGTGGAATGATCGGTGAGCGTCTCGAGCTTTGCCTTCGACAGCGTCAAAAGGACCCCCGCGCAGCAGCCGTCCGTCGCTAGGCGACTCCCGCCTCGGCCAACCAGCGCTCCGCGTCGATCGCCGACATGCACCCGCTTCCCGCCGCCGTCACGGCTTGACGGTACACGGGATCCATCACGTCGCCACAAGCAAATACGCCCTCGACCGAGGTTCGCGTCGATGTTCCATCGGTCGCGATATAGCCGGCTTCGTCGAGGTCGAGTTGGCCAGCGAGGAGTTCGGTATTCGGCTGGTGTCCGATCGCGACGAAGACCGCCTCCACCGCGAGTTCCGAGCGATCGCCGGTGAGGACGTTGCGTAGCGTGACCCCGGAAACAGAGTCGTCTCCGAGTACCTCTTCGACCACCGAGTTCCAGGCGAAATCGATCTTCTCCGAGTCGAGGGCACGCTGCTGCATGATCTTCGAGGCGCGCAACTCGCCGCGGCGATGGACCACCGTCACCCTGGTTGCAAAGCGCGTCAGGAAGAGCGCTTCTTCCATGGCGGTATCCCCACCGCCCACCACCGCCATCGGCTTGTCGCGAAAGAGCGCGCCATCACAGGTCGCGCACGCCGACACTCCGCGGTTCTGCAACCGCTCCTCGGATTCGAGACCCATCCAGCGGGCGGACGCTCCGGTGGCGAGGATCAGGCAGTCACCGGTGAAGACACCGCTATCGGTCCGGACCCGAAAAGGGCGCTTCGAAAGATCGATTTCCGTGGCATCTTCGGCGATCACCGTGGTCCCAAAGCGCTCGGCCTGCTTCTGAAAACGCTCCATCACGTCGGGCCCGGTGATGCCCTCGGGAAAGCCGGGATAGTTCTCGACGTCGGTGGTGATCATCAGTTGGCCGCCCGAAACCAGGCCGGCGATGACGACGGGCTCGAGCCCCGCCCTTGCGGCATAGACCGCCGCGGTATAACCCGCCGGCCCACTGCCCACGATCAGAACCCGGGTGTGGCCACCCGAGGCATCGACACCCATACCGCTTCGCTCCTTCTAAAGGTCACTGCGACCGCGAACCCCGGGAATGCCGCAAGCTGCCGGATGCGATCGGAATTTGGAAGCGCGGATGGTACGGACGGGTTCCCCCGGTTGCCAGCAGCGCGGCGCTCAGTAGCGCGCGAATTTCAAGAGGCGCTGCATCCCGCTTGCAGGGTCCGCCTGCCAGCGCTGGAGGAGCAACTCTCCGGGGCTGCGCCCAGCCGCGAGAAGCGCCTCGACCGGCTCGAGGAAGGAGCGCTCGTCGCCCTCCTCGGTGGTCGCCAATCGGCCGAGGCCCTGCCGCGCGATGGATACCAGGTCGGTCGCCCAGGCGAGCATCGGTCGGCCGGCGACGTCGCCGGCGAGTCCGTGCAAGGAGGCGCTTTCGAGGCAGGCTTCGCGTTCCTCGCGCCCCCAACTCGACACCAGTTCCGTCACCTCCGCGCAGGCAGCGCTGTCGTAGAGCAACCCCTTCCACAGCGCCGGCACTCCGCAGATCAGCTCGGGAGGAACGCAGTCGGTTCCGCGGACTTCGATGAAGCGCTTGAGGCGGATTTCCGGGAAGAGGGTGGTGAGGTGGAGATCCCAGTCCGCCAGGGTGGCCGCTTCGCCCTCGAAGCCCGATTGCATGAACTGGCGGAAGGTGGTGCCCCGGGCGAAGCGATAGGTTCCGTCCCGAACCACGAAGAACATCGGCACGTCGAGCGCCCACTCGGCGTAGGTGCGGTAGCCGAAGTCGTCGCGAAACACGAAGTCGAGAAAACCGCAGCGGTCGGGATCGACCTCTCTCCAGATCGCCACGCGCAGGGAGGCCCGGCCGTTCGGGCCGCCCTCTGAGATCGCTGCGTTTGCAAAGAGCGCCGACGTGATCGGCGTGCAGCCCATGGCGGCGCGCATCTTCCGCGCCATGTCGGCTTCGTTCTCGTAGTCGAAATTCGCCTGGACCGTGGCGGTGGCGAACATCATGTGAAGCGCCCGCGCCCCCCGCTGCGGCAGGTACGAGGCCATGATCTCGTAGCGCCCCTTCGGCATCTTCGGGATCGCGTCGATGCGGTGTATCGGATCGATACCGAGGGCGAGCCAGACAATCCCGAGATCGCGCGATTCGCGCTTCACCAGTTCTACGTGCCTGGTAAACTCGGAACAAGTTTCCCGGGATGTTCGAAGCGGCGCGCCGGAGAGTTCGAGCTGCCCCCCCGGTTCGAGGGTGATGCTGGCACCTTGCTTCACCAGTGCCACGGTGTTCCCGTCTTCTCGAATCCGTTCCCAACCATCGCTCGAAGCAATGCGTTCGAGCAGGACACCAATGCCGCGCTCCCCCTCGTAGGGAACGCGCTCCCCGGTGTCCTCGTACACGCCGATCTTCTCGTGCTCGGTGCCGACCTTCCATTCCGACGGTGGTTTTTCACCCGAACGGAAGTAGTCGACGAGCTCGTCGACTGAGTCGAGCGGCCGGCTCTGGGCGGGGTCCTGGGAGGTGCTCAACGAGGTTCCTCCAACACCGATTTCGGACATTCCGGGAGCATCGCACCCGGCTCGGCGGGATACAGGTCGGGGTGTAGAAACCGCACCAGAGCGCAGAGCACCGCCTGCTTTCCGTACTCGGTGCGTGTCAACACGCCCCCGGTGAGACGTCCGATGTTGCCCTCACCAGAACCCGAAGGGCCAGCCAAGGACGAGCCCCCGGGACTGGTTTTTTGACGATCTCGCCAGAGGGCGTCGAAGAGTTCTCCAATGGGCTCGCGTCGATCCACCGCTGCGCCCTCGCAAGCGGGTGGGTAGGAAAACCCCGACGAAAATCCAAACGAATCGCGCTCGGCGTTGCACAGCCAGGCGCAGCCAATGTTGAGCACCGCTCCGCCCAGCGAGTCGATCACCACGAGCCCGTCCTCGATCCCGACAGCGAGATCGCAGTCGCCGCTGGCGCGCGCCGCGTGCGCCCGGTTGCGCGCCCCGCGAACGATTTCCGAAAAGCCCAGCGGCTGTTCGGCGACCCCACTTTCGACCACCACGCCCGTAACGTCGACGTCATCAGCAAAGGCAGCGAGCGCTTCACGCACCGCGCCGAGCTTCGCCGGCTGCATCGAGCCCACGCGCACGCGACGCCAGGTCGCAACGCTGCCTACCGGGACGCCCGATCGTTCAGACTGCGGCGCCCCTGCCATCAGGGCTGGGCCGCGGCTTCGAGAAACCGACACAGGAAATCCTCGACGGCCACTGCCAGCGCGGTCGAATCCTCGAAGTCGATGCTCTGGCAGGGCCCCTCGGCCTTGCCCGTGGCGAACGGACCCACCAGCGTGACGTCGCCGCGGGCCTTCACCACGAAGAGGCCCCGCGTGCGCCCGCGCTGCACCTCGAATTCGACCGCGCGAACGTGTTTCTCGTCGAGCCTCGGGCGGCCGACTTCGATGCGCAGGTGCGGCGACCCGGCGGTCGCTGCCGCTGCGTGGAACCCCTCCATCGCCGCTTCGACCTGCGCATGCAGCTCGGTCGCGCGCTCGCGCGCTGTTTCGAGGGCCGCAGCGTGGGACGACTCGCGCTCTCCGAGTTCGCGTCCCAGGCGGGCGATCCGTGATTCGAGTCCCACCAGCGCCTCCTGCGAAAAACGCGGACCGAAAAACGGGGACGGGTTTTCTTTTTTCCTTTTGTCTTTTTCTACGCGCAAGCTGACGCGAGGGGCGAGGAGAAAAAGAAAAAAGGAAAAAAAGAAAACCCGTCCCCGTTTTTCGGCGGTTCCCGCTAAGTCGAGGGTTTTTCGTTCGCAGCAAGTCGCGAGCCGAGCAACCGGGCGGTCAATTCGTCGCGCCTCAGTTGGAAGTCGCTCCAATCTTCCTTCGCGACCGACGGCCCCGCCGAGCTTTTGACTTTCCGCGGATTGACGAAACGCCCGCCCTTCTTCATGCGGAAATCTACGTGCGGCCCGGTGGAGAGTCCGGTCGACCCGACGAAGCCGATCACCTGCTTCTGGCGCACGTGATCGCCCACGCGCAGACTGCCCGGGAAGCCCTCGAGGTGGCCGTAATAGGAGACGTAGCCGTTCTCGTGGCGGATCTTGACCAGGTTGCCGAAGCTCCCGTTGCGGCCGCGGAAGATGATTTCGCCGCTCGCCACCGCCCAGACCGGCGAGCCGCGCGGGGCGGCCCAGTCGATCCCGTGGTGGGGTCGGGTGACCTTGAGGATCGGGTGGCGTCGCGCGTTGCTATAGCCCGAGCTGATACGCCCGGTTTCGACCGGGCGGAAGAGAAAGCGGCCTTCGAGCGAAGTGCCGTCGGCGCGGTAATAGCCGCTCGGCTTGTTCTTCGCCTTGTAGTGGTAGGCGGTGTAGTCGCCGGCGGTACCCACGTAGGTCGCGGCCAGGATGCGGCCCAGACCGACGTAGCGTTCGCCCCCGTCGGAAGTCTTTTCGTAGGCGCGTTCGTAAACCGCGCTGAAGCTGTCGCCCGGGCGCACGCCGCGCCGGAAATCGATTTCCCAGGTGAAGACCTCGGAGAAGGCGTTGGCGAGTTGGGGATCCTCGCCGAGGGCGAGGATCGCCTCGTAGAGCGTGTTTTCGACGACCCCGGCAATGCGCTCGGTGCGGATCTCTACCTCGCGCTTTTCGACTTCCGCGTGGTAGCGCGCGCCGTCCCAATAGAGGTGCAGCGGCCCCTCATTGCCATTCACGTAGACGAAATCCTGGACGCGCCCGTCTTGGTCGAGCTCGACCCGGTAGTAGTCGCCGGGGCGTGAGTCGCGGAAATCGAAGAGCGAGCGCAGCTCGTTGGCGATCAGCGTGACGGTCGACTGGGGCACGCCGTAGCGGCCCAGGGCCCGCGTCAGCGATTCGCCTCGCTCGAGTCGCCCCGAGAGGACGGCGCTCTTCGACTCGCCACTTTTCGCCACGATCGAGGCGGCGAGATCGTGCGCCCAGCCCGGCGGCAACGAAGGGCCCAGCGGGCCGCCCATGCCGGCTTTGGACGCGCCGCCATCGACCCCGGCGTCGGAATCTCCGAGGGCTACCGGCATGGCTGCCAGAAGCGCTTCGTCTCCGGGAGCGACCGACGTCGACGGGGCAAAGAGAAACCAGCCCAGCGCCAGACCGATCGTCAGCCCAAGGCC
>CAJXIC010000001.1 GCA_913054385.1 uncultured Pseudomonadota bacterium | reverse complement strand
TGTCCACCGCCAGCGAGGCGGCCTTGCTGCGCGGAACCCGAGCACTCGATCCCGAACTCCTGGTCCTCTACCTGCGTGACCGCGTCGACGTCTACCTCGACCCGCGCGACGAAGAGTGGCAGGCACCCCCGGGCTTCCAGACGCTCGAGGGCCAGTTCTACTTCGGCGCGAAGCGAGAGAATGACGACGTCGATTCGTTGGCACGATTGCTTCGCATTCTCTTCAGCTCGGACTATTGGCTCTACTACCGGTTGATGCAGGGTGCGATTTGGGAACTCGACAGCGACCTCGAAGAGTGGGCGCGGCGCTGGCGGACGGGTCGACTCCAGGACATGGGCTTCCCCTCGTGGGACGAAGCCATGCGAATCTACGGCTTCCTCCGCCCGGAACAGCGCGCCGAAATCCCGACCGGCAGCCGCCCCTTCGATGCGAGCAGCTGGTCGCTTCCGGTCTGGATGCCCGGGCTTCCCGCCGCCCTCGATTCAACGCACCTCGTCTTCCGCGCACTCGCCGAACTCGAGCCCGAGGAACGACAAGCCTTCTTCTACGCCTTCGTCGCCATCGCCAACGCGGTCGCCATCGCCGATCAATTGCCTCTCGGCGAGCCCGAAACCCTGCCCCGGGCCCTTGACGAAGCGGCGCTCCAGACGAGTCGCGGCCTCGAGTACCTCGCCCGTGAAAACGGTCTGAGCGCCGTCGAGGTGCTGCGCCGGGTCGAAGTCGAACGACTCTTCCGGGTGGGCGCCAATCTCGCCCCGGAGCCGCGAGCGCTCCGGGAGTGATCCCCCGCACGAGAAGAGCCCCGCCGGATCGCTCCAGCGGGGCCCTTCCTGGAAGACGCCCGAAGGCGTCAACACCCAAACCAGCTCAGACGCCGGTCCAGACGGATTCGGACGATCTAGAGATCGACCGCCTTCAGCGTCTTGCGCTTGTTGCCAATCGCACGCGCTTCGGCGCCCTTGATCAGATCGCGAACCACGGCGTCGAGAGCTCCGTAGAACTCAGCGCCGACGTTGCACTTCTTGGTCGCTTTCTTCGTGCGCGTCTTCGAGATGATCAACTCGGCGGGCTTTCCGCGCCGTGCTGCCTTCTTCTTACCGGCCTTCTTCTTCTTCCTGGCTGCCATTCTTGTATTCCCCCAAGGTTCGTCGTCCGCGGGCGCGGGAGCCAAAGGCTTCCACCGAAACGACGCACCCCAAGTTGGGTACCGGTTGCCATCCCTCCCCCCTAGGTTGGGCGACGTGCCGGACTCCGTTTCAATCCGATCAATCGACGCGACGACGGCGATCCCAATCGCGACCCCATCCCCGCATCGGTCGCCGAGCATAAGCGTTCGGAGCCGGGCATAAAACCCCAAAATGCCCGGAGAGCCGCCGAAAAGGCCGAATTCGGGGTTTTTCTTCGATCGCAACCCGGTCGATCAGGCGATTGAGCCGGGTTCGCGGGACCGATAGCCTTTGGCCCGGTGCAAAGTGAACACTTCGAATCCGAACGCATCCCGGGTATCCGCCTGCATGCACTCCACTGGGGAGAGCGGGGCCAACGTCCCCTGGTCCTCCTCCACGGCGGCGGTGCGAACGCCCACTGGTGGTGCCACCTGGCCCCCGACCTCACCCGAAACACCTCTGTCGTGGCCCTCGACTTCCGTGGGCACGGCGCCTCCCGTTACCCCGAAGAACTCGAAGTGGGTGCCTTCAACAACGATCTCGAAGGGCTCCTCGACCACCTCGGTCGGGAAGACGCCATTCTCGTGGGCCATTCGATGGGGGGTGCCATTGCCCTCGATCACGCGGCCCGTCACCCGCAGATTCGTGGGCTCGCACTCCTCGACGTCTCCGCGGGAGCCAGCCGGCGCTCACGGCGGGTGGCACGGCTCGCGCTCATGCTGCGCCGCACCTACGCCACACGCGAAGAAGCGGTCGCCCGCTTCAACTTCCTGCCCCGGGCGCGCGGGGCCGACGAAGCGCTACGTGCCTCGATTGCCAGGGCTTCGGTCTGCGAAACCGACGACGGTCGATATGGATTCGCCTTTGATCCCCGCTGGTTCGGGATACCGTCGCGCCCACGCCCCGATCTCTCCCGGGTGACCTGCCCGACACTGCTGATCCGCGGCCAGGCAAGCGAGTTGCTGACTCCCGACGGCGCCACCGCCCTGCTAGGCGAACTGCCGAACGCGGAATTCGCAGAGATCCCGGGGGCCGGGCATCACGTCCAACTCGAGCAGCCCGCGGCCGTCCTCGGTGCATTGCAGCGCTTCCTCGAACCCCTGGTCTAGAGGGACACCGCCGCAGCGCATCGGGCGCTCTCGCGAATCGGCACCGCGGCGATTACCGAAGGGGCAGCCCCTCGAGTACCTCGGCCTGCTGCCAGACGCGCACCCCGGGACGAAAGGCCTGCCAGGCAAACCAGTAGGCTTCGATCACGGTGCACTGATCGCCGGCGTCGTGGAAGAAAGTCGCCGACGCGGGGTCGTAGGCCACGCGCAAGCGAACGCCGCCTACCTCGTCTACCACCCGGCCCCCCGCCGCGGTGACCAGCGAGGACAGGAACGCTCGCTCGTCGCCACCACAGCTAACCCCCAGCACGATTTCCTTCGGGTGGAAACGCGGATCGACGTCGCCTACCGGAAAGGGAATGCGGGGCGATGACCAGTAGGCCGAGAACGGGCTGAAGCGGTAGTCGATCTGCTTGAGTAGCGGTCGTTCTAGAATCTTCGTTTCGGGATGCGTCTCGGCCCAACTCGCCAGGGCACGCTTCACGATCCGAACGCGACGCCATTTAGCACCGGCAAGCGGACCCGCGACGGCGCGCCCCTCGATCGGAAGCCACAGACTTTCGGTCTGTCGGTCGTAGAGCAGGCAATGCCCGCGGTAGACCAGGCCCGACACGCCAAAATCGAGCATTCGTCCATCGACTTCACGCTCGAAGGCCAGGGGGATCCCGGCGATCGGGTCCCAGATGACCACCACCGCGTGCTCCCCAACGCGATCGTTGACGACCTGGTGATAATCGAGCAGGTGCTCGGGGTAGGCGCGCGCCTCTCCCGCGAGCACGAGGCCGAGAACGGCGTTCTCCGGAGCCACCCAGCGCGCCGCCGCTTCGAGGTCCACAAAGCGCGGCGCATCGACGGCACGGGCTCCATCGCGCGCCGTTCCGCGCAGGATCTGGTCCACGGGCACCCGAGAATCGCTGAGATCGAAGCCGTTCCGTGACGGCGTATCCCCGGCTCCGGCGAGTGACGTCACGAGCAAAGACGACAGCAGGAGCGCGAACGCCCAGGAGAGAATGCCGCGGCTATCGATCACCCAGCACCTTCGCGACGCTGGTCTGGAGGATGTCGAGAAGGCGATCGAGATCTTCGTCGGGAATATTGATCGAGGGCGTTACGTAGACCACGTTGCCGAGCGGGCGCAGGTAGGCGCCGCTTGCGAGGGCCTCGGCGTAGACTCGCCATCCCACTTCCGAGAGGTAGCCCGAGTCGCCCTCGAGGTCGCAGGCACCGATCATGCCGAGCGATCGCGTGGCGGTGACGCCACTCCACCCCGACATTTCCGCGAAGGCGCGCTCGATCCTCTGAGCCTTCGCCTGCGCCGAAGCGATGATGTCTTCGTCCCTAAAGACGCGGAGGACTTCGCGAGCGACCGCCGCGCCGAGGGGATTCCCGCAGAAGGTGTGGCCGTAGTAGAAGGCACGCGAGGCCTCGCCCAGGAAACCCTCGAAGATGCGCGGCGTCGCCAGGGTCGCGGCCATCGGAAACATGCCACCCGAAAAGCCCTTCGCCGTGCAGAGAATGTCCGGCGAAATCCCGGCGTGTTGGCTCGCCCACATGCGGCCGGTGCGGCCGTAACCGGTGAAGACTTCGTCGCATACGAGAAAGATGTCGAACTGATCACACAGGCGACGCGCCCCGCGCAGGAAGTCGGCGGAATACATCCGCATGCCCGCGGCCCCCTGCACCATGGGCTCGACCACCAGGGCGGCAATCCGGTCGGAGTCCGCTTCGAATATTTCAGCGAGACGCGCAAGCGCCGCCTCGTGCCCGCCCTCCGACGCGGGCGAGGGGATGTGCTGGCACTCGAGCAGCACCTTCGAGAAGGGGTCGCGAAAAACATCGACGCCCCCCAGCGCGGTGACACCGAGAGTCTCACCGTGGAAGGCTTCCTCGAGGGCCACGAAGGCCACTCGCCGGGGGCGACCGTTCTGTGCCCAGTACTGCAGCACCAGCTTCATCGCGACTTCGACCGAAGTTGAACCGTTGTCGCTGTAGAAGACGTGTTCGAGACCCGGGGGCGCCACCGCGCAGATCTCCTCGGCGAGTTCCGAAGCCCCGGGATGGGCGATCCCCGCCAGGGCCGTGTGGCAGATCTTTTGCATCTGCGTTTCGAGCGCTTTGGTAAGCCGCGGGTGATTGTGGCCGAGGGTGGCGGTCCACCACGAAGCGTTGCCATCGAGGATCTCGCGACCATCGGCGTCCTCGAGCTTCGAGCCCCGCCCCCGCACCACGACCAGCGGCTCGGTCTCGCGCTGGTAGCGGCTCATCTCTGTGTACGGATGCCAGACCCGCGCCTTGTCCATTGCCACGGTGCGTTCTCTTAAATCGCTCATGCTTGTCTCCTTCCGAACCCGACTGAACTCGACCGAGCACGACTTGAACCCGACCGAGCACGACTGAACTCGACCGAGCCCGACTTGAACTCGACCGAACACGGTCGTCGTAGCTTATGGAGCGACCGAAGCGACGTCGAGGGGCAACTCGATGCTGAAGAGCGCGCCCCCCTCCGGGTTCGCAAGCGCGCGAATGCGCCCGCCGTGGCGTTCGACGATGCCGTGGGAAATCGAGAGCCCAAGGCCCGTTCCCTGGCCCACGGCCTTCGTGGTAAAGAAGGGGTCAAAGACCTGGCTCTGGTGCTCCGGCGCGATCCCCGGTCCGGTATCGAGAATTTCCACGCGAATGCCGGCGAGCGTCTTGCGCGTGCGCAACGTGATCTTGCCGCCGTCGGGCATCGCGTCACAGGCGTTCATCAGCAGGTTCAGCAACACCTGGTCCAGCTGTCCCGGATAGCAGCGAATCAGCGGAATCGGTTCGAAATCGCGAACGACCTCGATGCCCTCGCGCAGGCGCGGCTTCATCAGTGTCAGCGTGCGGTCGAGTTCCTCGCAGAGATCCGCTTCCTGCAATTCGGCCTGGTCCATGCGCGAGAAGGTCCGGAGGTCCTGGACGATTTCCTTGACCCGAAGGGTCCCCTCGCGACTGCGCGAGAGAAGCTTCGAGATCGCCGTCCGGAGGCGCTTGACCTCTTCGGGATCGTCCTCTCCCTTCAGCAATTTGTCGATGTATTCGTCGAGCAACTGCAGATTGGCGTGGACGAAGCCAATGGGATTGTTCAGCTCATGCGCCACCCCGGCGACGAGCTGCCCCAGCGAAGTCAGTTTTTCGCTCTGAATGAGTTGCGCCTGGATCTCACGCAATTCGCGGCTGCGCTCCTCGACCCGCGCTTCGAGATTCTCGTTGAGCTGAGCAATTTCCTCGAAGGCCTTCGCGTTCTCGAGACCGATGGCGCCCTGGTTGGCGAGGGTGCGAAGCAGCTCGCGGTCCGCCACACCAATGCGATCGCCCGTCACCTTCTTTCCGACTGCGATCACGCCGAGCAATTCGTTCCCAAAGAGAATGGGGGTCAGCAGCTCGACCTCTTGCGAATCAAAGAGCCCCTGACACATCTCGCGCCGCGCAGAATCCAGCTCATCCTCGAAATCGATCTTCGCGCACTCCTTCGGCCCGGCAGCCAGACTGGCGCAGAGCGGATGGTTGCGCGCCATCGAGAACGCTTTTGGATCAGGCCAGTCGCCGCGCCAGGCCGCGGGCTCGAGCCGGCGGGTCTCTTCGTCGTAGAGCATCAACATCGCCCGGCGCACGCCCATGGTCGTGGTCAGGGCATCGAGGATCCGATCGCGAATCTCCTCGACCGAAATCACAGAAACCAGCGCGGCCGCCACTTCGCCCACCGCACGGCGGTGACGTGCGCGGTTTCGGTCGAACACCCGGTCGACGACGCTCTGCACCCGAGCGCGAACCGGGTTGAAGGCGAGGATGGCGAAGAAGAGTGCAACCACCTGCACCGATCGGGCAGTGACTCCCGAAAGCAGCACGATCTCGTCGGTGAAGGCAACGAGGCCCGCAAAGGCACCGGTCACCACGAGGCTGGCCACGCCGTAGGCTGCCGAGGAGCGAGCGGCCAGCCGGAAATCGAAGAGTTGCCGGCGCACCATGCCGTAGCTGATGGCCAGCGGAAAGAAGGCCATCGAAAGCAGGCCGACGTACCAGGGCGCCGGGGCCGGGGCGAAGAGCGGCAGGAAGGCGAGCGCGATTCCCGGCAGGAAGCTCACCAGGCCCGCGGCCAGCATCAGGTCGGTGCGCTCGCCCAGCCCAGCCCGATTGGCGCGGCGCCGTTCGGAGGCGAGGATTCCCATCGCGCAGACCGCGACCGCAACGCCGTAGAAGAATGCGATTTGCTCGGGCCAGTCGGTCTGCCAATCGAAGTGAGAGGCCAGGAAAATCGCGATCGAGATCGCGACCGCGCCCAGGTAGGGGATGGCGCGAATGCCCGGGCGCCGCTCGAGCCAGCGCGGCTGCACGGGGTAGGTCGTAAAGAGATGAAAGGACGTCGCTCCGAGCCACGGAAGCACCGCGAGCGCACGCGCACCCGACCAGGGCAGCAGATCGGCCCGCACGCCGGTCGAAAGCACCACCGAAGCGGTACAGCCAAAGAGCAGAAGCGCAAAGGTCTCATCGCGATCAGGACGACCGAGCCAGGCGATCACCACGACGAAAACGTAGACGACGGCCACGGAGAGCAGCCCGACGTGGAGCAGGACGTCGTAGGGGCGCTGCATGGCCGCCGCCGGAAGAGGACGAAGGGCAACGTCGAAGACCTCGCCGCCCGGCCGGCGAACCTCGTAATGATTCGCGACGCCCGCATCGAGATCCATCGGCGACCGCACCACGGCGATCACGGGGCGACCGTCGACCGACAGGACGCGATCCCCCGCACGGATGCCCGCGCGAGTCGCTTCGGGGCTGGTGGCGGCAACGACACCCGCACCGGTGACGAAGCTGAAATCCATCGGCAGCGAGAGGCGCTGCTGGAGGAAGAAGAGCGCGTAGAACGAGGCCCCGATGGCGACACACGCCCAGAGCACTGCGACGACAGCAGTACCGCGCCGGAGCCCGACGGTCGTTTTGCGCTTCATTCCGTCCTGGATGCCGGCGCGGGGGTGGGGGGAAGACGCGCAATCGGATCCGTTTTACAGGATGGCATAGATCGCCGGCGCACCCGAAGCCAAGCCGCCTGTGCCTTTTGGTGCTTCGCGCTACGGGCGCTTTATGGGGCCCGAGAAGCCATCCGGAGGCCCTTCTCGCGACGCGCGGTAGTTGTAGCCGCGCCCGTTCAGCACCACCGGCCCTCCCGGCGGGGTGGCGCCACGCTGGGCTTCCCGCAGCGCACGCCGCACCCTCTGCTCGATCTCAAAAAGCGCCGGTGCGGCGGAGGCTTCCCGGCACGTCGCCGCTCCGCCGACCGTCTCGCTGGCCGAAACGGCGAAAGCCCAAACAGGCAGCGCGAGCGCGACGAGCAACACGAGTGCAGAACGCCTCGAGGCCCCGGCGCAACGGGTGCGCGTGTTACCTTCCGCCATGAGCCACTCATCGGCGCTCAGGGGCCGCGGCTTGAAGCCTGTCCGAGACCTTCTCCGCGCTGCCAGCGAGAACCCGCCACGGCCCGCCGGCGAAGAACGAAACGAGGAACCCGTCCACCATGGCCCACCGTTCGCATCGCCTCGCCGACCCCGAGCGTTCGCTCCTTCTCGTAGTCGACCTGCAGGAGTCGTATCGCGGGAAACTCCACGAAGAGGAACGCACCTTGCGAGCCAATGCGACGCTGATCAAGGCGGCGAAGATCCTCCACATCCCGGTGGTGGTGACCGAGCAATATCCGGAAAAACTCGGCCCCACCCGAAGCGAGATCGAGGAAGTTCTCGAGGCCGAGACCCCCCGGTTCGCGAAGCGAACCTTCTCCTGCTGGGGCCACGCCGACTTGCGTACTCACATCGCGGGAACCGGATGCGACCAGGTCATCGTCACCGGCATCGAAACCCACGTCTGCGTGGGCCAGACGGTGCTCGATCTGATGCGGGCGGATCTTCAGGTCCACGTCCCGCGCGACGCCATGACTTCGCGCTTCGCGCTCGAGGACGCCGCTGGCTGGGAAAAGTTGGTCGCGTCGGGGGCCCTGCCGGCCAGCGCCGAGTCGATCCTCTTCGAGTGGGTGATCGATTCGCGCGAAGCCGAGTTCAAGGCGATCCACGCGCTGGTGGCCTAGGCGGCTGCTGGTTTCGGCGCTGCGAGCGGGCGCCCTTACCCGCTAGTCCGCCACCGCTGTCAGCGGTTCGTAGCGGTTGGCAGCGGTTGGCAGCGGTTGGTAGCGGATCATCACGCGCGAGCCGTCGCGCTGGCCCGCGCGCATCTTGTCGCCCCAGCTGCCGATCTCCGCGGGGTACTTCCTCTCGTACTCCGACAGCAACGCTTCGAGCAGGTCCGGATCGCGGCTCACCGAGGCCCGGGCGTCGAAATGCGGCGCGCCGCGAAAGGCCTCGTTGCGGCCGAGCACGCCTTTCCAGCGCCCATGATCGCCCACCCAGAGGCGCGCGCGATCGAGACCCCGGGCCAGTGCCCGCGCCTTCCAGCGCACGCTCGCGACGGTGGTGACCACGGCCCCATCGATCCAGGCGAACCACACCTCGCCGTGACAGGTGCTTTCTGCGCCATCGCGGCGCAGAGGCGAAACGTAGACATAGGGACTTTCGCCAAGGGCCGCGGCGAGATCCGCCGCCGGGCTGCCCTTCGCAGCCTCCGCGTGCGCCCAGCGGGCCTTCAGCCCGGCCGGCGCCAGGACGAGGCCGCCGAGAACCACCAGGCTGCGTTCGAGAAAGGCGCGACGGTCGCAACCTTCGCCCGAGGGGTTGGGAGTCAGATCCCGGAGCCCTGTTCTTGATCCTGATCGTGTAAGCCGCATTCCCGGGTGTCCTCGTTCTCCCACCACCAACGGCCGCCGCGGGGGTCGTCGCCCGGGCGGATCGCCCGGGTGCAGGGCTCGCATCCCACCGAGGGATACCCGCTGCGGTGGAGGCGATTGACCGGCACGTCGTGTTCTCGCACATACTGCCAGACGCGATCCGAATCCCAGTCGGCCAGCGGATTCAGTTTCACGATCCCGTTGTAGGAGGCATCGACGAATGCCTTCTTGGTATCGGTTCGCGTCACCGACTGGTCCCGGCGCAGGCCCGTTACGAAAGCATCGAGGTCGGCCAGCATTCGGCGCATCGGCTCGACCTTGCGGATCTCGCAGCAGAGCTTGCGATTTTCAAGGGATTCGTAGAAGAGATTCATGCCCCGACTGCGGGTCATTTCCTGGACGCGATGGGTCTCCGGGAAGAGCACCTCGACCGGTTTCGCATAGCGCTCCCGAACCCGGTCGATCAGGTCGAAGGTGGCCTGGTGGAGCCGCCCGGTGTCGAGCACGAAAACCCGCGACGCGGGCTCGATCCGGTGCATCATATCGAGCAGCACCATGCCCTCGGGCGCGCCGAAAGAAGCCGAGAGGGCGAGTCGCGGATGGAAATTACCGACCGCCCAGGTCAAGAGTTTCTCGGCGGAGAGACCCTCGAGCGAACCCCCCGCGATCGCCTGGACGACGTCGTCGGAGTGCCGATGCGGCGGCGATGTGAACGCTTCCGTTGCAGGCATGGACTCCACGGGAGTAGGGCCCCAGGGCGTCCAGGGGCGCACGAAAATCGACAACCGCGACACTCGCACGGGTAAATCTTGATTACGTCACCGTAGAGAAAAGCGCAATATCCCTACTATTTTTGTATCTTATAGCGACAGCCCGTCGATCACGCGGACGCCGGCAGCATCGTCGGGGAGTTTTCGAAGCAACTCTGCAAAGGAATTGCCGAGGACGGGATGACGCTCGGCGGCGGCCAGGTCGCAGAGCGGGGCCAGGACGAACCGGCGCTGGGGAAGCCGCGGATGCGGCACCTGCAGGCCCACCTCGTCCACCCGGTTGTCGCCGTAGAGCAGCAGATCGAGGTCGAGGCTGCGCGGACCGAAGCGCGGGCCCCCGCGCTCGCGACCGCCGAGTCGCTCGATTTCGAGCAGCGATTCGAGCAGCGCGCGCGCCGCGAGCCCGGTGCGAATCCGCACCACGGCATTCAGGTAGGGGCCCTGGGGAGGGCCCCCCACCGGATCGGTCTCGAAAACCCGGGAAGCGTCGACCCAGTCCGTGTGCGGGAGGTTTCGCAGCGCCGAGCACGCGACCGCCAGATGCTGCTCGCGCTCACCGAGGTTCGAACCCAGGCCCAGCGTCGCGAGCACCCGCGCAGCCCCGTCGCCACTGCCAGTCGCCACGCACTCCTCCGATCGATGCTCTGCCAATCGAGACCCCGGAGGGTACAGCTACACTGGCGCGGTGTCGTCGACGGCCTGCCTGCCCCCGGACCTTCTAACCGCGGTTCCCGGACCGCGATCGCTGGCGCTCGCCACGCGCCTTCGGGCGGTGGAGAGTCCGAACGTCACCTGCCTCGAGCCCGACGCTCCGATCTTCTGGGAACGCGCTCGCGGCGCGAACGTCTGGGACGTCGACGAAAATCGCTACGTCGATCTCGACGCGGCCTTCGGCGTCGCCGCAATCGGGCACGCCCACCAGCGGGTGGTCGAGGCGATTTCGGATCAGGCCGAACGATTGCTCCACGGGATGGGTGACGTTCACCCGACATCGGTTCGCACCCGACTGCTCGAGACACTCACGGCTCTCTATCCCGGCGGAGTCGCGGCGCGGGCGATCCTCGGGAGTTCGGGGTCCGATGCGGTCGAGGCCGGGCTCAAGACGGCGCTGCTCGCGACCGGACGACCCGGTATCGTCGCTTTTGAAGGGGCGTACCACGGACTCAGCCTGGGCGCGCTCGACACCACCTGGCGCAGCGAATTCCGCGAACCCTTCAGCGCACGATTACCGCGCCAGACCGCCTTCGCCCGCTTCGGCGACGCCGTCGACGCCGAGCGCAGCGGACGTGACGCCGATTTCGAGGTCGGCGCGATCCTCGTCGAGCCGGTGCAGGGGCGCGGGGGCATCCGCATCCCCGAACCGGGCTTCCTCGAAGCGCTGCGAGAAGTCTGCGATGCCAACGGCTGGCTCCTGATCGTCGACGAGATCTACACAGGCCTCGGTCGCACCGGAATCCGCTTCGCCTGCGAACACGAAGGCGTGATCCCCGACGTGCTCTGCGTCGGGAAGGCGCTCGGCGGCGGAATGCCGATTGCCGCGTGCCTCGCCCGGGCCGAGGTGATGGCCGCCTGGCCGATTTCGACAGGCGAATCGCTCCACACCCAGACCTTTCTCGGGCACCCGGTGGGTTGCGCGGCCGCGCTCGCGGCGCTGGCCGTGATCGAAGAGGAATCGCTGGCGGACGCAGCCCGAGACAGCGGCCGTTTCGCGCTGGCCTACCTCAAAGGGCGACTCGCCGATCACCCCGAGGTCACCGAAGTCCGCGGCAGCGGCCTGATGCTCGGAATCGAATGCCAAAGCAGCGAGCGCGTCGAGCAGGTCTGGGTCGATTCCCTAAAGCGCGGAGTCATCACGCTTCCGGCGGGCGACGACGGGCGAGTCCTTTCGCTCACGCCCCCTCTCGGCATCCCTCGGGACGGCTTCGAAGACGCTCTCGACCGCGTCTGCAGGGGCTTCTCGTGACGCAAAAGACCTCGCGCGCGGCGCTCGATTCCGAGATTCTCGAATGGATGCGGGAAACCCCCTGGCAGCACGACGAAACGCGTTTCGACTCGCTCGCGCTGCGTCTCTTCGCCCACCAATTCGAAGCCTGCGTGCCTTACGCACGCTATTGCCGGAGCCAGGGCAGCGTGCCCGGCGAGGTCGCGAGTTGGCGCGACATCCCCACCGTCCCGACCGGGGCCTTCAAGGAGGTGCGGCTCGCCGGCTTCGACCCCGCTTCGACCTGCAAGATCTTCCGCACGAGCGGAACCAGCATCGCGCGCCGCGGCGAACTCCACCTCGACACCCTCGCGCTCTACGAAACCTCCCTCGAGGCCTCCCTGCGTCGCTTCGTCTTCCCCGACCTCGAGGGCGGGGAACGGATGACGATCCGGGTGTTGGCCCCCAGTGCGCAGGAAGCCCCCGACTCCTCGCTCTCGCACATGTTCGACCGCGCGCTCGAAATTTTCGGCGACGAGAGCAGCGGTCACGATCTCGAGGACACAAAGCTCTGTGTCGAAAACTTTCTCGCAGCCGTATTGCGCTCGCGCCATGCCAACCGACCGCTGGCAATCTGCGGCACCGCCTTCGCCTTCGTCCATCTGCTCGACGAAATCGAAGAGCGCGGGAGCGCGGGCCTCGAGCTTCCGACCGGAAGCCGCGTCCTTGAAACCGGAGGGTTCAAGGGGCGATCGCGTTCTGTGTCTCGGCCGGATCTCCATGCGATGATCGGGGAGCGCTTCGGATTGCCGGGTTCACACGTCCTGAATCAATACGGGATGACCGAACTCGGGAGCCAGTTTTACGACGGCCCGCTGCAGGAAGAGGGCGCTCCCCCCGGAAAACCCACTCCGCCCTGGACCCGGGTTCGCCTGATCGACCCCGGGTCGGGAGACGACGTCGGCCCCGACCGGACGGGAATGATCGTGATCCACGACCTCGCCAACACCGGAAGCGTGGCGGCGATCCAGACCGCCGACCTGGGGCGCTTCACGGCGGGCTCTGTTGATGAGCGCTTCGAGATTCTCGGGCGCGAGCCGGGAGCCGAGGAACGCGGCTGTTCCATCGCAGCCGACAGCATGCTCGAAACCGGGACGTGAGCGCCCAGGCCGCCGACATCCGGGCAGCCCAGCTCCGCCTGCAGGAAGCCGGGCAGGAACTGCGAAGGCTTCCCGCAGCGGAGCGCATTGCGGCCCTACAGCAGCTACTCGACGCACTCGCGGATCCACTCGGAGCCTTCCAGTCCGCGTGCACGGAGCAGCTCGCATCGCACGCGGGCTTTCACCCGGAGACCATCCGGGCGGGGCTACGCCTGGCGCTCGAGGACTGGAACGGCAGCGCCCTCGCAGCTCTGATCGAGAACGAAGTAGGGGACCCCGCGAACCTCGATTCGAGGGCTGCTTCACCACTGTCGGCTTTCCCCCTGACCGGCTGCATCCTCGCGGGATCGATCCCCATGCCAACGCTGCAGGCGCTGCTACTCCCGCTGCTGCTCGGATCGCCCGTGTTGGTGAAACCCGCAGGGCGCGACCGCGTGACCCCGAAGCTCTTCGCCCGAAGCCTGGCGAAGTTCCATCCCCTGCTCGCACGTTGTATCGAGATCTGCGATTTCGCATCCGACGACGCCCCGGCCATTGATGCCTTCGTCCAGCTTCCCTGCCTCGTGGCTTCGGGAAGCGACGCAACATTGGAGCGAATTCGCGAGAGAACACCCAGCGGGCAACGCTTCGTCGGTCATGGCCACCGCCTCTCGTTGGCGATCGTCGGAGCAGACGTTGAGGCGGAAGATTGGGCGGAGCGCGCCGCCCGGGATGTCGCTCTCTGGGACCAACTCGGCTGCCTGTCGACGGCAGCGGTCTACGCGGTGGGCGACCGCTCCCGCGTGGAAGCCGTGGCGCGTGCCCTCGCCGAGGCACTCCGCAGTCTCGAAGCGCGCTGGCCGCGCGGCCGAATCGGCGCCGGCGTAGAGGCAGCGATCCGCGATGCGCGCGACGAGGCGAGGTTCCGCGCGGCCGCCGGGCAGGAGGTGGCGCTCATGGCTCCCGACGACGACGCCTTTACCGTGGTCCTCGAGCCAGCGAGCGACTGGCGCAGCACACCGCTACACCGATTCGTGCGGGTGTATCGGGTGGCGACCCCAGACGAGGCACGGGTGGCCCTGCTCCCGCTCGGGTCCCACCTGGCTGCGGTGTCGGTCGACGGGGTCGCGATCGACACAGCGGGCGACTCCCCCGATTTCGAAGCCAAACTCAGGGCCGCCGGCGCCTCGCGCGTGGTGGCAGCCGGTGGGATGCAGGCGCCGCCCTTCGGTTGGCACCCGGATGGGGGACCGCTGCTGGCAGGCCTCTCTCCCCGGGGCCTTCGGAGCACACGGGCTTAGGCCGCCGCAGAGCGGATTCCACCCCCGGGGGGTTCGCTCCAGAGCGCAAGGGACGGCCCCCAGGCCCGATTTAATCGGACTGCTGTGGTACGATTTGTATCGGACTGGAGCAGTCCTCTATACCTCCGCTGCGACCACCGCGCGGCCCTGCCGCGCGCGCATCTTCAGCGCGGACCAGACCCCGAGGCGTGAACGATGATTCGACTCTCGAAGATCACCGACTACGGCATCGTGCTGCTGGCGCACCTCGCGCGCCACGGCGGCGACGCTCCGCACGCGGCCCGGGAGGTCGCCGCTGAAGTCGACCTGCCGCTTCCGATGGTGAGCAAGGTGCTAAAGGCCCTGGCCCGCCGCGGCCTGCTCGAATCGCAGCGGGGTCCAAAGGGCGGCTACAGCCTGGTGCGCGCGCCCGGCGAGATCAGCGTCTCCGAAATGGTGACGGCACTCGAGGGCCCGGTCGCCCTCACCGAGTGCAACCTCGGCCCGCACATCTGCGAACACGAAGCCGGCTGCCCGGTGCGCGGCCCCTGGTTTGTAATCAACCGGGTGGTCAAGCGCGCGCTGTCGCAAGTGACCCTCGCGGACCTCGCCGACCCGTGTTTCAGCGCCAGCACCTCGCCTCTCGAAATCCTCGGGCGCGACCCGGTCTTTGAACCCGGTGCCCGTAGTCAGCCGCAGCACGTCGCATCGGCCCGACTGGACACCTCTCAATGAGCGAGTCAGACGCCACGATCGAGAGGTTGACCCGCGAGGAGTATCGCTACGGCTTCGTCACGGACATCGAGCAGGACACCGTGCCACCGGGGCTTTCCGAGGAAGTCGTCCGCCTGATCTCGGCGAAGAAGAAAGAGCCCGAGTGGCTCCTCGAATGGCGGCTGAAGGCGTATGCACGCTTCTGCGAACTGCTCGCCGACGAAGCTGATCCGACCTGGGCGATGGTCGACTACCCGAAAATCAATTATCAGGACATCATCTACTACTCGGCGCCGAAGTCGATAAAGGAGCTCGGGAGCCTGGACGAGGTCGATCCCGAATTGCTTTCGACCTACAAGAAACTCGGGATCTCGCTCGAGGAACAGAAGCGGATCTCCGGGGTGAAGGTCGCTGTCGACGCGGTTTTTGACAGTGTCTCGGTGGCCACCACCTACAAGGACGAACTCGAAAAGCAGGGCATCCTCTTCTGCTCCTTCTCCGAAGCGGTCCACAAGTACCCGGATCTCGTCAAGCGCTACCTCGGCTCGGTGGTTCCCTACTCGGACAATTTTTTCGCTTGCCTCAACTCGGCGGTCTTCACCGACGGCTCCTTCGCGTACATCCCGAAGGGAGTCCGCTGCCCGATGGAACTGTCGACCTATTTCCGGATCAATGCCGCGGGCACGGGCCAGTTCGAGCGCACGCTGATCGTCGCGGAGGAGGGCGCTTACGTGAGTTACCTCGAGGGCTGCACGGCTCCCATGCGCGACGAGAACCAACTCCACGCCGCCGTGGTGGAACTCGTGGCCCTCGACGACGCGGAGATCAAGTACTCGACGGTCCAGAACTGGTACCCGGGAGACAAGGACGGCAAGGGCGGCATCTACAACTTCGTCACGAAGCGGGGCGCCTGCCGCGGAAAGCGCTCGAAGATCTCGTGGACCCAGGTCGAGACCGGCTCGGCGATCACCTGGAAGTACCCGAGCTGCCTGCTCCTGGGCGAGGGCTCGATCGGCGAATTTTATTCGGTGGCCCTGACCAACAACTATCAGCAAGCCGATACCGGAACGAAGATGATCCACATCGGGAAGAACACGCGGAGCACGATCATCTCGAAGGGGATTGCGGCCGGTCACGGTCAGCAGTCCTACCGCGGGTTGGTTCGCATGGGACCCAAGGCGCACGGCGCCCGAAACTACAGCCAATGCGACTCCCTGCTGCTCGGCGACCGCTGCGGCGCACACACGTTTCCGTATCTCGAAGTCAAGAACGATTCGGCCACCGTCGAACACGAGGCCACGACCTCGAAGATCGGAGAGGACCAGCTCTTCTACTGCCGGCAGCGGGGCCTTTCCGAGGAGGATGCCATCTCGATGATCGTCAATGGTTTCTGCAAGGAGGTGCTTCGCGAGCTGCCGATGGAGTTCGCCGTCGAAGCCCAGAACCTGCTCGGCATAAGCCTCGAGGGGTCCGTAGGATGACGACGCCGCTGCTCGAACTCCGCGACGTCCATGCGAACGCCGGAGAGACCCCGATCCTGAAGGGCGTGAACCTCACGCTGCACGCCGGCGAAGTCCACGCGCTGATGGGCCCCAACGGCTCCGGCAAGAGCACACTCGCCAGCGTTCTCTGCGGGCGCCCCTCCTTCTCGGTAACGAGCGGCGAGATCCTCTTCGAGGGCAAGGACCTGCTGGCGCTGCAGCCGGAGATTCGCGCCCGGGAGGGCATCTTCATGGCCTTCCAGTACCCCGTCGAGATTCCCGGAGTGCCGAACAACCACTTCCTGCGCACGGCACTAAATGCCATCCGCCGGCATCAGGGCCAACCCGAAGTCGACGCCTTCGACTTTCTGGCCCTCTGCCGCGAGAAGATGGCGCAGGTCGAGATGCCCGAAGATCTGATGAAGCGGTCGATCAACGAGGGCTTCTCCGGCGGGGAGAAGAAGCGCAACGAAGTGCTCCAGATGCTGCTGCTCGAGCCGAAGCTCGCCGTGCTCGACGAAACCGACTCGGGTCTCGACATCGACGCCCTGCGCTGCGTGGCCGAGGGAGTGAATTCGCTGCGCTCCCCCGAACGGGGAATGCTCGTGATCACCCACTACCAGCGTCTCCTCGATTCGATCATTCCCGACGTCGTCCACGTCCTCTCCGACGGTCGGATCGTGCGCAGCGGCGACCGCTCGCTCGCCCTTGAGCTCGAAGAGAAGGGCTACGGCTGGCTCGAAGAGGCAGCCGGGGCGGCGCCCGCATGAGCACCCTCGGTTTCCGGGAAGCCTTCGAGGCGCTGGTGCCGGATGCGGCAGCGCCCGCCTGGCTGGGGGACCTGCGCCGGGAAGCGTTCCAGCACTTCGAGGCGGCGGGCTTTCCGACCCGGCGCCAGGAGGCCTGGCGCTATACCAACGTCTCCGCCATCGCCGAGACCACGTTCGAACTCGGCAGCGATGCAGGGGAAGACGCCTCCGTCACTCGCGCAGTCAACGGCGCGGCATTCGGCGAAACCGCAGCGACCCTCGTGTTCGTCGACGGCCGCTTCGCCCCCGATCTTTCCCGAACACTCCCCGAAGTGGCGACGAGTCTCTCCGTCTCGTGGGCGGGCGGATCCACGGGGCGCCCCGGCCCGCTCGGCGAACTCGTCGACCCCAAGCTGCACCCCTTTGCAGCGCTGAACACCGCTTTCCTTTGCGACGCAGCCCGGATCGAAGTGCCCCAGAACGTCACCCTCGAAAAGCCGATCCACCTGATTTTTGTGGCGACCCCCGGAGCCCGGCGCGTGCACCATCCGCGAATTCTGGTGGGCGCGCGGGCATCGAGTCGGGCCACCGTGGTGGCCGATTTCGTCTCGGCGAGCCCGGAGGTCTCCTTCTGCAACGCCGTCACCGAGATCGAAGTGGGCCCGGGTGCAAACCTCGATTTCGTTCTCTGCCAGCGCGAGACGAGCCCGACCTTTCACGTTTCCAACCTCGCCGCGAGGGTTGATCGGGACGCGCGCCTCGCGACCCACACCCTCTGCCTGGGCGGGAACCTGGTGCGAAACGATCTTCAGGTTCGGCTCGTCGCCGAGGGAGCCGAGTGCCGGATGAACGGCCTGTACCTGGGGACGGATCGCGAGAGGATCGACAACTACACCGAGGTCTGTCACGAAGCCCCGCACGGAACGAGTGCCGAACTCTACAAGGGGATTCTCGCGGGTTCCTCGCACGGGGTCTTCCGCGGTCGGGTGATCGTTGCCCCGGATGCCCAGAAGACCGACGCCCGGCAGCAGAACCCGAACCTCCTGCTCGGCGCGGGCGCCGAGGTCAACAGCCGCCCGCAGCTCGAGATTCGCGCGGACGACGTAAAGTGCAGCCACGGCTCGACCGTCGGTCGGCTCGACGAAGAAGCGATCTTCTACCTGCGCTCGCGCGGCGTCGGAACCGAACACGCGCGCACGATGCTGGGCCAGGCCTTCGCCGCCGAAATCGTCGATGCCGTCCCCGACCAGGGCTTGCGGGACGCCCTGCTTGCCTTGATCACCGCGCGCCTCTGGACGACTGGCGAAGCGTCGTGAGCGTTGCCAACCACGACGCGCTGCCGGCCGATCGCTTCGATGTCGCTGCGGTGCGTGCGCAGTTCCCGGTACTGGCGGACGACGGTCCCGGGCGGACCCTCACCTATCTCGACAGCGCGGCCACGGCCCAGAAGCCCCAGGCGGTGATCGATGCACTCGAGGACTTCTACACCCGCGAATACGCGAGCGTCCACCGCGGCGTCTACGCCCTCTCGGTGCGATCGACCCAGCGTTTCGAGGCCGTCCGCGAGAAGGTCTGTCGGCTGCTCCATACGAGCGACCCGCGCGAAGTCGTCTTCACAAGAGGAACCACCGAAGCCATCAACCTCGTCGCCACGAGCTGGGGGGGACAGAACGTCTCCGCTGGCGACGAGATCGTCGTCACCCAGCTCGAACACCACTCGAACATCGTCCCCTGGCAACTCCTCTGCGAGCGCACCGGGGCGCGGCTTCGGGTCGCCCCCATCGGGCTCGACGGGTGCGTCGAAGTCGATGCCTTCGAGGCGCTGCTGGGTCCCCGAACGAAGCTCGTCGCGCTGGCGCACGTTTCGAACGCACTGGGGACGCGCCTCCCGGTCGCCGCGCTCTGCCAACTCGCGCGTTCGCGCGGCATCACCAGCCTGGTCGACGGAGCCCAGGCCGTGCCCCACGGAAGTGTCGACGTCCTGGCAATCGGCTGCGACTTCTACGCCTTCTCCGCCCACAAGGTCTTCGGCCCGACCGGAACCGGCGTGCTCTGGGGGCGGCGCGATCTGCTGGACGCGATGCCTCCCTACCAGGGGGGCGGCTCGATGATCCGCAGCGTGTCCTTCGAGGGTACGACCTACGCCGACGCTCCCCAACGCTTCGAGGCGGGCACTCCCGACGTGGCCGGCGTGATCGGGATGGGCGCCGCGCTCGACTGGCTCGAGGAAATCGACCGCGAAGCCGCCGCCGCCTTCGAATGCGAGCTACTCCGCTACGCCAGCGAAGCGCTGGAGGCGATCCCGGGGCTGCACATTTTCGGGAGCGACCCCGAGAAGGTCGGCGTGCTGTCGTTTTCCCTCGACTGCGCGCACCCCCACGACATCGCCACCATCCTCGACCGCGAAGGCGTCGCCATCCGTGCGGGGCACCACTGCGCCCAGCCGCTGATGAAATTCTACGGTGTGCCGGCCATGGCGCGGGCCTCACTCGCCCTCTACAGCGATCGCAGCGACATCGATGCCCTCGTCTCTGCGCTCGAGACCACCCGGGAGATCTTCAGTTGATGGACGACCTGCGCGATCTCTACCAGTCCACCATCCTGGACCACAACAAGAGTCCCCGAAACTTTGGTGTGCCGGCGGACTCGAATCGCGACGCCGAAGGCTACAACCCGCTCTGCGGGGATGAACTACACGTCTACCTGCGCGTCGACGCTGCGGGACGCATCGACGACATCGGCTTCGAAGGGTCGGGGTGCGCCATCTCCCGGGCCTCCGCCTCGCTCATGACCGAGTACGTAAAAAATCAATCACGCGAGGAAGTCGATCGTGTCTTCGACGCCTTCCACGACCTGGTCACCAAAGCACCCAAAGAAGGCGCCACGCCGGAATCGCTCGGCAAGCTCGCGGTCTTCTCGGGAGTGCGCGAATTTCCGATGCGGGTCAAGTGCGCCACGCTGGCCTGGCACACGCTTCGCGCGGCCCTCGACCAGACCGACCAGACCGCGGTCACCGAATGAGCCCCTCGCGACGATCCCTCTCGGGGCTCTTCCGGCGCTCGCCGAAAGCCACGGCCCCCAGTGATCCCAAGGAGACGAATACCATGGACGAAACTTTACGCCCGGAGGGCGAAACCGACTCCGACGCGATACGCCCGCGGCTGGTCGAAGCGCTGAAGACGGTCTACGACCCGGAGATCCCCGTCGACATCTATGAACTCGGCCTCATCTACGAAGTAGAAGTGCGCGAGGAAGCGAAGGTCTACATCAAGATGACGCTGACCTCCCCGATGTGCCCGGTGGCGGAGATCCTGCCCCAGGAAGTCGAAGAAAAGCTTCGCGCGGTCGACGGGGTCCGCGACGTCTCGCTCGAACTCGTCTGGGATCCGCCCTGGAATCCCGACATGATGTCCGAAGCCGCGAAGCTCACGCTCAATTTCTAGGCGTCGATGCTTCCCCTCGGGTTCTGTTCCTTCCTCGTCTTCGGAATGCTGCTGGTACTCGTGGGTGCAAGCCACTCGGACCTGACGACGAGCCTCGGCTTTGATCTCGAAGAAGTGGGACTGGTGGGGGCCTGCGTATCCCTGGGCCTGGGCGCGGGAGTCATCGCGGCGGGGCCGCTGGTCGATCGCTTTCCGCGCCGGCCCGTCTACTGTGCAGCCGCACTGCTCGGCGGGCTCGCTCTTTGCAGTGTCGATGCCAGCATGTCCTTCCCCCGCGCGATACTCCACGTCGCCGTTGCGGGGATCGGGGCCGGTGTTTTCGAAACCCTCCTCAACACCGTCGTCGTCGAGCAATACGGCGAACACGCCTCGCGCCCGGTGACCTTTCTGCACTCCGCCGCGACCCTCGGCGCCGTCGTCGGCCCCCCGCTCGTGGCCCTGCTGGCCTCGGTCGGTGGCTTTGTCGCGGGCTTTCGGGCGACCGGCCTCTTCATGTTGGCACTCGCCGTCTGGGGACTCGTCGCGGGCTTCCTCGCCCCCCGACCACCCGACACCCGGGCTAGCTCCGAGGAGCCCGGAGCACGCGAATCTCTTCGTTTGGGCGATCCGATCCTGCTCGGCCTCTGCGCCATCAGCTTCGCCTACATCGGCGTCGAAGCGGGGCTCACCCTCTTTGCGGTTCCGTTTGCCACGGGAGTGCTGCACGAGTCCCCCGCCAGCGGTCAGACCGCGATCTCGATTTTCTGGCTGGGGCTGCTCCTCGGGCGACTGGCACTGCTCTTTTCCCGTCGCGAATTTCGGGCCCGCCTCTTCGTCGTTTCCGGTGTCGGCGGCGCCCTCGTTCTATTGATCGCCACCGGCCTGCAACTCGGCGGCATGGCCCTCTGGTACGGCCTCTGCGGCCTGATCCTCGCCGGCGTCTTCCCGGCACTGGTGACCCTCGCCGGCCGCCACTTCAAAGCGGCGCGGGGCACCGCCATCGGCCTCACCGTCGGCGCCGGATCCTTCGGCGGTTTCGTCATTCCCTTTGCGATGGGCGTCGGCGCCGAAGCCTTCGGTGTGCGTTCGGCAGTCGCGGCGCTGGCACTCGCGTGCCTGTTCGCCGCCGCCGTTGCCCTCCCGATGGCGCGCGCGCAGCACCCAGCGGCAGACGCTCAGCCCACGTAGGGCAGCACCGCGGCAAAGAACCACGCCAGCCACAGCGACTCGATCACCGCGATGGTCGCGATGTTCCGCGAAGCCGCGTAGATCCCGGTGGCGAGGAGTTCGAAGCTGAAGAGCAGGCCCCCCAGAATCGGCAGCAGGATGCCCAGTACACCGGGAAGGATTTCGAGAACGATCCCGACGACCAGCGCAGCGAGCAGAACGACGTGCCCCGCCACGGAAGCAAGGGTCGCCTGAAGCGTCGTCCCCCGGCGCAGCAACAACCCCTGGCCGAAACAGAAGGGCAGGAGCCCCAGCGTCGCCATGGCGAAGGCCACCGCCCGCTCGGGGCCGAGTGCCAGCCGGTGCATGGCGACGTTCAGCGGAGTGGTGAAGGCGTAGATCGCCGCAAAGCCCAGCCCCGCGACCGCCAGCGCGAGGAGCGGGCGCCCGGTCTTCGAGGACAGGGCCAGGTCGCCTCGGGAAGCCAGCATTGCAAGCACCACCACACCGGCGTAGGCGAAGAGTTGTACCAGCGAATCGGCCACCGCCAGCGGCAGGAATTCGGCCGCGCCCGGGACCGCGCACAGCGGCAACACAACCAGAAACGCCGCTGCGAAGAGACCGATTCGGCGGCCGGCGCGGACCGAAGAGGTCTGCGCGACGCGCGGGGCCAGCCTCCCCAGAACGATCCCCAGCCCGGGAAGCAACAGTGTCAGGGCAAGGTTGCCGACCTGCACCGCACGCAGTCTCGGGTCCTCGATCCGCGCGTTCGAAGCCCGCTCGACACCAGAGATCGAATCGAGCCAGGCAACGGTTTCCATCACCGTAACGTCGTCGATCAAAATGCTCAGGTGATCGGTCTGCGGAATTTCGACCAGGCGAACCCGGGTTCCCTTCGCGAAATCACCGGCGTTCTCACCAATCCCCAGCTGCGCGTCGCCCGAGAGTTGGCCCGCGACGCGCGTCATGCCCGCCTTGATGAAATCGGGATCGTCTTCGGCGTAGAGCAGAAGCACGTTCGGCGGTCGCTGCGGACCCAATAACGGACCGCCTCCGGCGATCAGGATCAACGCGTCGAGACCGGAATCGCGGCCGCCGTAGGCCAGGCTCGCGCCAGCCCCCATCGAGTGACCGCCGACGCTGATCCTCGAGCCATCGACGTGGGGCGAAGTCCGCAAGAAGTCGACAGCGTGGCCGATGTCCGCGACGAGCCCGTCGTTGTTGCCGGTGCCGCGCCCCATCGAGTTGCGATTTTCACCATGGCCGCGCACATCGATGGCCAGCACCGCGTAGCCGGCTTCGGCGATCGAACGCGCCAGCGGCGAGAGCCCCATCCGGTCGCCGGAGAAACCGTGTACCAGCACGATGGCGGGGGGGCGCGATCCCAGGGGTGCGGGTTCGGGAAGCCCGAAGATCGGGACCTCGCCCGATGCAGGTCGCGGCAGGGTGAAGGTCGCCGGGATTCCCCCAGCGAGATCGACGTTCGCGTGCGGCGGACCGCCACGCTCGAGGCGTCCGAGCCAGAGGAGTTCGAAGAGCAGCAGAACGAGGGCCGCGATCGCGAGTCGGATCCACCATTTCATTCAGCTATTGCACCGCGACAACGGGCGCGAGTCAATCCTCCGGGCGCGGGTGCTATCGTCGTGCCGTGTCGTTGTCCCCCCAACGCATTCTCGTGACCGGGTCAAACGGACACCTCGGGCAACGCTGGCTCGAAGCCGCGGGCGCCGACGCGGGCGCATTCTCAACCCGCGCCGTGGTGCGCTCCGAGCGCGCCCGGTCCCAACTCGAAGGGCTCCCCCCGCGGCAGCGTCCCGAGGAGATCCGGGTCGTCGACTACGACGACCCGAGCGACCTGGCGCGCGCGGCGGAAGGCTGCGACGCGGCGCTTCACCTGGTGGGGATCCTGCGCGAGACCTCGACCACGAGTTACCGGGACGCCCACGAAACCAGCGCCACTGCGCTGGCCCGCGCAGCCGACGAGGCGGGCTTGAAGCAGATCGTGTACCCGAGCCTTTTCGGCGCGGACCCGCGCTCACAGAACCCCTGCCTCGCCTCGAAGGGGCGTGCGGAAGAAATCCTGCGCGCGGCATCGACGCCGACCCTGGTGCTGCGGCTACCGATGGTCCTGGGCCCCGGAGATCCGGGGAGTCGTGCGCTGCTTTCGCAGGCGCGCTCGCACATCGTGCCGCTGGTCGCAGGCGGCGACACCCTGCAGCAGCCGATCGACGCCCGCGACGTCGTGCTCGCGCTTCGTGCGGCGTGCGGGGCCGCGGCTCCCATCGCCTCGGTTCTCGAACTCGGCGGCCCGGAGGTCCTCAGCCACCGCGCGTTGCTGCTGCGCGCGGCTTCTCTCCTTGGGACACAGCCGCGAATCGTCGGAGTCCCGAGGTCCCTGGCGGGCTTCGCCGTGGGCGCCCTCGAGCGACTGCTGCCGAGCCCGCCGCTCACTCGCGCGGTCTTCGAGATCCTCGAACACGACGACTGCTGCGACAACGGTCCCGCGCTCCTTGCACTGGGAATCGCGCTTCGGGATCTCGATTCGACCCTCCGGTACTGTGCCTCTGAGGCCGAGAATTAGCGTGACACCGGAACCCATTCACGATCCCTCGGGCCACCCGCAGCCCGCAACCCGGCGGACCATCCCGCTGTGGCAGAAGCTCGTCCCGTGGCTGATCACGCTGGCCTGCTTTGCGTACCTCCTGACGCGCATCGATGCCGCCGCCGCTCGCGAAGGACAGGACGTCGCCGGTTACCTGGGCGACGTCTTCCAGGGCGTGGACTGGGGCACCTGGCTGGCATTGATGATCCCCTACTCGGCGTTCTTCTTCCTGGTCGATTCGGCGGTCGTGTGGCGCGTGATCAACTGGTTCAACACGCGGCTGGCTTACAAAGACATCCTGCCGATTCGCGGAAGCTCCTACATCCTCTCGATCTTGAACGAGCAGGTCGGCAAGGGAGCGATGGGGGTCTACCTGCATCGGCGCCACGGGGTGCCGGGCTGGGAAGTCGGCTCGAGCATGATCTTCATCATGTTCTGCGAGTTCTACTACCTGCTTTTCTTCGCCACCCTCGGCTACGCCATCGCCGCTGATCGCCTGCCGAGCCAGTTCGCTGCAATCCCGTGGATCGCGCTGGCGGCGCTCATTTTCTTCGCAGCCTTCCACCTCTTCATGAGGGGGCACTTCGCAGCGGCGAGCGACTTCCGCGAGCGCCCGATCTGGAAGGCCTTCCGCGAGGCGCGCGTCGCGCACTACCTCCAGATCATGCTGATTCGTTCCCCGGCGCTGCTCGCAGCCGTGGTGGTCTACACCCTCGCGCTGCGGCTTTTCGGCGTCCCCTCGGATTTCATCGGGATGCTCGGCGTGCTGCCGGTGATCTTCTTCGGGGCCGCCACCCCCGGGCCGATGCGCTCGGTCGCCATCACGCTCTGGGTCGTGCTCTTCCCCGGACACGAGGGCGCGATGACCGCCTTCGGCTTCGTGCAGCACAACTTCTTCATCTTCTTCAACGCCGCGATCGGTCTTCTCTTCCTGAGGCGGGCGAACCGCGAGCTCTTCGGCACCCCGAAAGAGGCCCCCGAAGCGCGCGCCTGAGGGGGGGCTCAGGCGGTGCGGGCCCTTCGCAGAGCCGCGAGCCGGTCGAGCATCGACGCGATCGTGGTCGCCACGAGAACCCAGGCCAGGAATCGGACCAGGCCTTCTCCCGGCCAGCCGAGCCCCAGCGCGTCGCGCACCAGCGGCACTCCGAGCAGCACGAAGTAGGCGATGCCATTGGCGCGCCCGAGTGCGCTGGCTCGCAATGGAAGCCGGGCAAAGACCCTCGAGTCGATGCTGTACTGGACGAAGGCCACTACGACGAGGAGCGGGAGGGCCAGCGGCAGCGCCCCGCGAAGGCCGAGTGCCAGGAGGCCCAGCGCGACGAAGGTGGCGTCGGTCGCGTGGTCGAAGAAGGCGCCGAGGCGACTCGCTTCTCCGCGCCGCCTGGCCAGTGGCCCATCCGCGAAATCGCTGATCACCGCCGCAACGAAGAGCCCCGCCGCCGTCAGGGTCCACTCGTTGTAGATAGCCGCGGCGCACAGTGGGGCCATCACCAGCCGCGCGAGCGTGAGCCCGTTGGCGGGCGTGGCCCAGCCCGGCGAGCCCGGTGAGCCCGGTGAATTCGAAGACGGTGGCTTCGGAGACGAGACCATGCGGCGAGGCTATCGCAAGCTTTGGAATCGGCTTCCACCCACCGCGGCGAGCCGCTAGCCTTGCGCCGCCAAGCCTGGGAGAAGAGAAAATGCATCGCCTTTTGCAATCCGCGCGCGTAGCGATACCGGGAGCCCTGCTTGGGCTCTCCCTATTGGGCCTACAGGGCTGTGGGGACTCCGCCCAGGCACCGAGCACTGGGAAAGCGCCGGCGACGACGGCTTCCAATGCGGCTCCGGCAGCAGCGTCCGACACCTTGGCGTCTCGCGGACGCTCGGTCTACAACGCGAACTGCGTCGCCTGTCACAACCCGAACCCGGCCGAGCCCGGCGCCATCGCTCCGGCGATCCAGGGCTCCTCGGAGACACTCCTCGAGGCGAAGGTCCTCCACAACACCTATCCGCCGGGGTATACGCCGAAGCGGGACACCAACGCGATGATCGCGCTTCCGAATCTCGCAAAGCAGATCCCCGCGCTCGCAGCCTACCTGAAGTAGCGACAGCCCTAAACGAAACGGGGACGATCCGGTTGGATCGTCCCCGTTGGTCATCGCTACCCAGTGGCCTCCGCGATGGGATACCGCTCAGGCCAGACTCGAAGAATTGATGAAGACGCCGATCAGGAACAGCACCAGCGTCAGCCCGAGACCGGCGTGGATCGTTCCCTTCACGCTACCCAGCGGCTTCTGCGTGGCCAACCCGGGCCCGATGAGGCCGTTGATCTCGACCAGTACGATCAACCCGCCCGCGACCAGCCAGTAGGAGAGCAGGTTCGAGCCATCATCGAGCCACGCCAGGTGACTCGCCGATCCCATGAAGAAGAGCATCGGGATCGAGAAGAGCGTGTTGGTGCGCGAAGCGAGACCCGCGCGGGCCGCGAGCCCGGGAGCTTCGGGAATGGCTTCGCCGCCGCCGGCGATCTGCTCGGCGGAGCGGATCACCACCTGCTGGGCGGGCCAGATCACGAACCAGACGTTCGCCCACATCAGCGTGCCCATCAGTCCGCCGGTGAGGATCCGGGTCATGTACGGCTCGCCGAGCCCGATGCCGCCGTGGCCCAACTTCATCAGCACGATGGTCCAGCCCGTGAGGAACGTGAACATCGCGCCCCAACGGAACCACCAGAGCGCGTTGGGCACCAGGCCGCGGGTCATCGCGCTCTTTGCCTGGCCTCCGAGTTCCGTCCCGAAGAACGGCGTCTGGATGAAGTTGAAGTAGTAGAGAACACCGATCCAGGTAGTCCCCGCCAGAAGGTGGACGTACCGGAGCAGAAATTCCCACCCGGCTGCGGTCGTGATGAGATCCATGGAACCCCCCCCCAAAAAAAACTGTCGTTGGCGATCTTCGAGCCTCGAATTTATACCTTGCGGGGCGAACCCGTGCGAACCCGTGTAAATTGGCACGAACCCGCCGAGAGTTGTGCGGGGCGATTCACCCCCGCCGGGGAAGACGGCCGAAAACGGGACGCGAAAAGCGGGGACGTTCTCGGCTAGCCCGGGGCCCAGCGCGTGATGCGGTCGCGGATTCGGTGGAAACCGAGGCGATCAAAGAGTTCATCGACCCGTTCGCGCTGCGCCCCTCGGTGCCGCAGATCGGAGAGCGTCGGCGTCACCCCCGGCACGTCGCGCCGCACCGTCGCGAGTTCTTTCGTCAGCAGGGCGACCTCGCGATGTTCCGCAATGCGGCGCGCGGTGCTTTTGGCCCCCCGAATTTCGAGGTCGGGCCAGTCTTCGTAGCGGTCCGGGATGGCCTCGATCGACGGAAAGTTCTGGAGAACCGCCGCCGCCGAGACCGCGCCAACACCCGGCACGCCCGGTAGGTTGTCCACGCTGTCCCCCACCAGTCCGAGATAGTCGGGGATCTGTGCGGGATCGACCCCGAACTTCGCGCGCACAGCGTCTGCGTCGTAGCGAGTCTCGCGGGCGAGGTCGTAGACGACGACACGCGCGTCCTCGCGAACCAGTTGCGCGAGGTCCTTGTCGCTGGTGACGATCCGAATGCGCGCGCGGCGCCGGAGCAGCGCGGCGGTCGCACTGGCGAGCAGATCGTCGGCCTCGAAACCCGGCTCCTCGTAGACCCGGAAGCCCAGCGCCAGGGCGATCTCGCGGCAGAGGTCAAATTGCACCCCGAGATCGTCCGGGGTCTCACCGCGGTTCGCCTTGTACTCGGGCAGGACCTCGTTGCGAAAGCTCGTCATGGCGGCGTCGAAACACACGGCGGCGTGACTCGGGCGCTCGTCGGCCACGTAGCGGACCAGCGTGTTCGCGAAGCCGTAGGCGGCGTTCGTGGGCGTTCCGTCGGGCGCTTCCATCGGCGCCACCGAGTAATAGGCGCGAAAGATATAGACGTGGCCATCGAAGAGATGGACCAGCGGGGAGGCGCTAATCGCCAAGACCCTCTTTGATCAGCGTCTTCGCGATCGTCTCGAGTTGTAGGAAGGAGGTTCCCTCGTAGATCTTCCCGATCTTCGCGTCGCGCAGCAGCTTCTCGGCCGGGCACTCCTTCGTGAAGCCAATGCCCCCGTAGAGTTCGAGGCACTCGCTGGCGGCGCGCTCGGCCACCTCGCTCGCGAACCACTTCGCCATCGCCGCTTGCTGGCGGAAGGGGCGACCGGTTTCCTGGAGACGCGCGGCGTTGTAGACCATCAGGCGCGCCGCCTCCAGTTCGGTGGCGCAGCGCGCGAGGCGATGCTGCACCGCCTGGTTCTCGCTGATCTTGCGACCGAACTGTTCGCGCTCCTGCACGTAGGCGAGCGCCCCCTCGATGGCGCCACGGCCGAGCCCGACCATCTGGGCGCCGATCCCGATGCGCCCCTCGTTCAGCGTCTCGATCGCGACCTTGTAGCCCTCGCCGACCACGCCCAGAATATTCGCCTTCGGCACACGCACACCTTCGAGGATCAGCTCGCAGGTGCTCGAGGCGCGAATCCCGAGCTTGTCTTCCTTCTTGCCAACCGAGAAGCCCGCCATCTCGCGTTCGACGACGAAGCCCGTGATCCCGCGATAACCCGCTTCGGGAGCGACGTTTGCAAACACGAGAAAGAGGCCCGCCTCGGCCGCGTTGGTGATCCAGAGCTTGCGGCCGTCCAGGACGTAATCGTCGCCGTCCTCGCGTGCGGCACACTGCAGCGCGAAGGCATCGCTTCCCGAGTTCGCTTCGGAGAGGGCGTAGGCGCCAACGGTGCCGCTGGCGAGCATCCCGAAGAACCGGGCCTGCTGCTCCTCGTTGCCCCAGCGCCTGATGGCATTGATGCAGAGCGTATTCTGCACATCGCAAACGACGGCGACCGCCGGATCGACCCGGGCGATCTCCTCGATCGCGAGAATCGCCATCAGGAAACTCGCGCCCGCTCCGCCGTGCTCTTCGGGGATCTCGATCCCCATCAGGCCGAGCTCGAAGAGCCAGGGAATCACTTTCTCATCGAGCTTGCCTTCGCGGTCCATCGACGCCGCCAGCGGTGCCAGTTTTTCGTCCGCAAACTCGCGTACGGTTTCCCGGAAGATGCGTTCCTCTTCACCCAGATCGGTCAGCGCCCTCGACATCAGGATCGCTCCTCCAACACCGCTTCCGCGGCCGTCTCTGCTGCGCGCGCGATTTCGACCTCGCGCGATTCGCCGTCCCTGCGCCGCATGAACTCGACGACCCCGTTCTCGACACCCTTTGGCCCGACCGTAATCCGGTAAGGGATGCCGATGAGTTCGGCGTCCTTGAATTTCACGCCCGGCCGCTCGTGACGGTCGTCGATGAGGACGTCGATCCCGGCGGCGACCAGATCTTCGTAGATGTGCTCCGCCGTCTCGGAAACCTTCACATCCTTTGGGTTCAGGACCGTGACCACGGCTTCGAAGGGCGCAATGTTGACGGGCCAGGAGATCCCGGCCTCGTCATGGCTGGCTTCGACCACCGCAGCCATGGTGCGCTCGATCCCGATCCCGTAGGAGCCCATCACGATGGGCACGGGACTGCCGTTTTCGTCGAGGACCTTCGCGCCGAGGGCCGCGCTGTACTTCGTGCCAAGCTTGAAGATGTGGCCGACCTCGATGGTCTTGAAGACCGCGATCGGCGCCTCGCAGACCGGGCAGCCCTCGCCGTCGCTGACTTCGCGCAGGTCCATGAAGGCGCGCGCTTCGATGTCGCGGTCGACGTCGACGCCGCGCAGGTGGTAACCGTCTTCGTTGGCCCCGGTGACCATCCCGCGGCGTCCGCGCAGGGCTTCGTCGACGATTGCGATGCAATTCGTAACGCCCACCGCCCCGAGGCTCCCCGGTGAAGCGCCGAGGGCCGCGCGGATTTCTTTCTCCGAAGCCGGGCGCACTTCGGTGGCCTCGACCGAATCGAGGAGTTTCTGCTCGGCGAGGGTGTGGTCGCCCCGCAACAGCACCAACAGGGTTTCATTGCCGGCGCGGTAGACCAGGGTCTTGATCTGGCGCTCGGCCGGTACGCCGCCGTCGGCAAAATTCGCCAGCTCCGAAATGGTGTGGACGTCGGGGGTCGCGAATTTCTCGATCACCCCGGCGCTCTCCGGGTCCTCGGGGGCGGGGAGCGTCGAAGAGGCCTTCTCGAGGTTTGCCGCGTAGCCGCACGCAGCGCACGAAGCGATCCAGTCTTCCCCCGCCTCGGAGGCGAGCATGAACTCGACCGACTGGTTGCCCCCCATCACGCCCGAAGAAGCTTCGACGGCGATCGCCTCGAAGCCGCAGCGCCGAAAGAAGCGCCGGTAAGCATTCAAATGGTTGTCGAAGGCGGCGTCGAGACCGGCATCGTCGCGGTCGAACGAATACGAATCCTTCATCGTAAACTCGCGCACCCGCAAGATTCCGCTCTTGGGTCGCGCCTCGTCTCGGAGCTTCGTCTGGATGTGGAACCAGACCTGGGGCAACTGCTTGTAGGAACGCAATTCGCCCGCAACGACGGTGAAGACCTCTTCGTGGGTCATGGCGAGGGCGACGTCCGACCCCCGGCGGTCCTGCAGGCGAAAGAGTTCGTCGCCGATCTGATCCCAGCGTCCCGAACGCTTCCAGAGCTCGCCCGGGTGAAGGATCGGTAGCAGGAACTCCTGGCCGCCGATGCGTTTCATCTCGTCGCGTGCGATGCCTTCGATCTTCGCCTTTACCCGCAAGCCGAGCGGCAGCAGCGAGTAGACCCCGGCCATCAACTGGCGCACGAAGCCGCCGCGAACGAGGAGCTTGTGGCTCACCGCCTCGGCATCGGCCGGGTCGTCACGAAGGGTCGGAATGAAACTGGTGGACCAGCGCAAGGCAAGAACTCCCGGAGCGAAACGAGGGGCGAGAAAGATAGCGTGGAGTCTCGGGGCGGCGGCCTCCGGCGAGTGCCTTCGCTAGAGCGGGCTCCCATGACAGCGCGTGTAGTCCGTGAAGGCAAGCGAGAGGCGATCCGTCAGCGGGTGCACGCCCGGCTCGCCGATGGGCTGCCCGTCGAGGGTCGCCACGGGAACGATCCGCGCACCGGTTCCCGTGAGGAAGACCTCGTCTGCATCAAAGAGATCGAAGCGGCCGAGGCTCTCGACCCGCACGCCCAGCCCCTCTTCGGATGCGATCTCGAGGACGCTGTCGCGGGTGATGCCTTCGAGGGCGCCGTCGGTCGCGGGGGGCGTGCGCAGAATCCCGTGCCGGTAGACGAACACGTTCGCCACGCTCGTCTCGGCAACCCGGCCCGCGGCATTCTGCAGCAGGGCTTCGTCGGCACCCGCAAGACGCGCCTCGCGCTTTGCGAGAACGCTGTTCAGGTAGTTCAGGCTCTTGATCCGCGGATCGAGGGCATCGGCATTCGGCTTGCGCAGGCTCGAGGTGATCAGATCCAGACCGCTTTTGCGCTTCGCCTCGGGGTACAGCCGGACCTCGTCGACGATGCACACGATGCGCGGATTCGTGCAGGAGGTGGGATCGACTCCCAACTCGCCGTCTCCGCGCGTCACCAGCAGCCGGATGTAGGCATCGGGCGCGGCGTAGGCGATGGCCGTGGCACGCAGGATCTTCTCGACCCCAGGCAGCCCCCCCGGAATCTCGAGGCCAATGGCTCGCGCTCCGGCCGCCAGGCGACGCAGGTGGTCGGCGAGGCGAAAGACCGCACCGCCATAGACACGGATTCCCTCAAAGACCCCGTCTCCGTAGAGCAGACCGTGGTCGGTGACGGGAATCTTCGCATCCGGTCCATCTACGATCGCGCCGTCGATCCAGACCTTCACGGCGCCACCTTCCGGCCGTCGAGGCACTCCCCGATCTCCCTTGCCATTGCGACGACACGCTCGCTCTGTGCCTCGCCGCCGAGGGCCTCGAAGTTCGCCGACGCCGCGGCAAGCGCGACCACTCCGGCGATGCCTCCGCGTCGCATGACAGGTGCTGCCAGCACCGAGAGCCCCGGAATCCACTCTTCGCGGTTGACCGCCCAGCCGCGACTGCGAACGCGCTCGACCTCGGCTTCGAGTTCGCGTGCATCGGTCTGCGTTTCCTCGGTGAAGGCGACGCGCGATTCCGACGCCGCCCGGGCGGCTTCGAAACGCTGGGGGGCGTAGGCGAGGTAGAGCTTCCCGGCGGCGGTGGCGTGGACCGGAACGCTGGAGCCCACCCGCGGTGCGGCGCGCAAAAAACCATTGCCCTCGACCTTGTCGAGCACGATCAAGTGGTCCGCCCGCGCCACCACCAGAAAAAAGGTTTCGCCGACGGCGTCGGCCTGGCGCTCGAGCACGGGGCGGGCGGCCGCAGCGATCGGCTCGCTTTCGATCACGCCGAGCCCGAGGGCGAGCAGGCCAATGCCCGGGGCGTAGCGCCCGCGTGCGTCGCGCTCGACGAGGCCGCGCCGACGGAGCGAGCGCAAGATGCGATGCGCGCTCGACTTCGGCAGACCCAGCGCACGGCCAATCGCCGTCACGCCCTCGGGAGCCGAGGCCGCGTGCAGGTGGAAGAGGAGATCCACGGCTTTCTCGACACTCGTGCTGGCGGCACGCATCGGATCACTCCCGCTGCGGGCAAAGCCGAAGGGCTTCGCTCATTGTTCCATATAATGGTACACGGTTCCGAATATCAGAACAACTCGGATATTGGAGATCTGAGGATGGTTTCAGCCCCTACTCCTTTCTATCCAGCCTGGCTTCGGCTAGGCTGATCTCGCCGCGAAGCTCCCTTCCGCGGCACCTTCGTCCCCCAATTTCGAACATTGGCACCCGGCCGCGCGAAACGGCGGCGACGGGCACGACGACCTTTTTTACGACTCGACCCCCCGGATCGAGGGTGGGCTTGGCGGACTTCGAGATCATCGACAACCAGAAGGACCTCGAGCGTCTTTCCAATTCGCTACTTCGCGAGAAATCGGTCGCGTTCGATACCGAAGCGGACAGCTTCTACCACTACTTCGACAAAACCTGCCTGGTGCAGGTCGCCACGCCGACCGGCTGCTACCTGATCGATCCGCTGGCAATGGGGGGCCCCGCGAACCTCGCCCCGCTGGCCCCGGTGTTCGCCTCCCCCGACGTCCAGGTGATCTTTCACGCCGCCGAGTACGACCTCTTCGTGCTGAAGCGCGATTGCGGTTTCGCCTTTGCGAACGTCTTCGACACCATGCTGAGCGCGCAAATGCTCGGCTACTCGCAGGTGGGGTTGGCGGCGCTGATCGAACACCACTTCGGGATCAAGCTGGCAAAGGACGAGCAGCGCTCGGATTGGTCGCGAAGACCCCTTAGTCAGAGCCAACTCTCGTACGCTGCGTCGGATGTCCTCTACCTGATTCGCCTGGTGGAGAACCTCACCGCCGAACTCAAGCAGGCCGGACGTTTCTCCTGGGCAGAAGATGAATTCCGGACCCTGATGGCCCGAGAATGGCCCGAGCGCCTCTTCGACGACCTCGGCTACCTCAAGATCAAAGGCGCGCGGAAGCTCGACATGGACGCGCTGGCCGTGCTCAAGCAGCTCTACCTCGCCCGTGATCGGCGCGCTCGCGAGATCGACCGCCCGGCGTTCAAGGTGATCGGAAATCGCACGCTGTTGGAAATTTCCGAGACCCGGCCCACGACCGAGAGGACCATGACGCGAATCTCCGGGGTCAGCGACCTGATCATGCGCCGGATGGGGAAGGAACTTCTCGAAGCCGTGGAGAAGGGTTCCGAAAAACCCCACGGCCCGATTCCGAAGCCGGAGAGCACCGGGCGACGCCGACTGGACGGACGCACCGAGTACCGACTCGGGCTGCTGAAGAAGTGGCGCGCACCGCGATCGGTCGAACTTAAAATGGATCCAGGCGTCCTGTGCTCGAACGCTTCGCTCGAAACCATCGCCTTCAAGAACCCCGAGCAGGTCAGCGACTTCGACGAACTACCCGGGATGAAGCGTTGGTTCGTCGGAGCCTTCGGCGAGGAGATCGTCCAATTGCTGGGAGAAGCCTCACCCCCGCCCGAGAGCAGCGAACCCAGGAGACGCTCCCGCCGGCCGCGAGGGCGCAGGGGCGGTGGGGGATCCGAAGGCGAGGACTAGCCAGGGGCCGTCGGGCTCCTCCTGGGGAGCAACGAAAAACCCCCCGGCTGGTAAAACCAACCGAGGGGTCAAGATCGGGACCCGGCGACCGTAGATGAACGCGCCCGTATTTAAACACCTACGGCACAATTGCCGGATCCACGGACTGTTCCAATAGCAGGATCCGTGCCAGCTCGAATTTTCTCCGAGCTCCCCCAACTGTTTGAATTTGCACGGGTTTGGGTGGCACTCCCTTTTCGATGTGCATCTTTTTATGGCATCACTCCTCCCCGAATTACACCCGTTTTTCGGGACAGACAAGACACAAGGTGCTGAAGTTGCTGGGGAAAAATACGAGAGCATCTAAATATTGCAGTGCCATTTTAAATTGCACAGTCGTTTCGGTCTGCTCTCTCGCGCTGCTCCTTGCTGCGGCCTGCAGCCCGCCGCTACCGCCCCCGACTTCGGATCCCCCTTCGATGCGATTCGAGGTTTTCCGGGGCGAATCGCCAGGCGCTGATGAGCGGCGCGCTGTCTGCAGTTGGTACGCCGACGCCCGCGAGGGCGTGCTCTACTTCGGGGTCTCGGCGTTCTGGCAGGGGCTGCGCGACAGCGGTTCCCCGCTGGGCGTGCTCGAGGGCCAAGGTCCCCAGGTCATCGGACGCTTTGACCTCGAGAGGCGCGCGTTCCTGCCCGCACTGACGCTGGCACGAGGCCGTGCCGCCGGTGTCTGGGATGTCCTGGCCCATGAGAACGGGCGCCTCTACTTCAGCGTCTTCTACGGCGTTTCGGGCTTCCGCGACCTCGAAAGCGGAGCCGTCCAACGCTTCGACCAGCTGGGGAAGGGGCTCAACGAGTGGGCGCGGGGGCCGGACGGAACACTCTTCGTGACGCGCTATGCCGCGGCTGAGAACACTGGCGGTGCGCTGCTCTGGATCGATCTCGACGGAAACCTGCTGGGCCAATTCTCCCTCGGCAGCGAGGGAAGCGACGAGCGCGTGCTCCCCAAGTCGGTCGCCTGGGACCCGGGTCGCCAACTCGCCTGGGTCACCAGCGATCAGCTGCCGGCGGCAGCCGGAGCCAGCGGCCACCCGACCCTCGTCCTTGACCTTGCCGGCGCCCAGGTGGCGCGGATCGACGACGTCGAGGTGCAGATCCTCGCTTTCGCAGGCGACGCCACCGGGTACTTCGCGGTCGCCACCGGGAACGGGCTCGAACTCTTCGTGCTGCCCCCCGGCAACCCGAAAGCCGACCTGGCCGGGGCGCGGCGTATCCTCTTGGACCCCCTCTTCGATCGCAGACTCGACTTCGCCCAGGGGATCGAGGTCGGGGAGACCGGCCGCGTTCTGGTCACGACCTGGTCGGGACGTGTCTTCGCGGTCGACCCCAAAAGCTTTGCTGTCGAAACCATCGCCTTCCCGCGCCTGCACGCCGGCGGGCTCTACTACGCCGCCGCCACCTATCGGGGCACGACCTGCGCGAGCTATTGCGCCGGCGTTGGCGTCGTGTGCACCGCCGACGAGTAGGGGGTTAGACTGCGAGCGTGTTCGCAGCCCGCCGCCAGCGTTTTCGCGAAGCCATGGAGCCCGGCTCGATCGCCCTCTTCGTCGGGGCGCGGACGCTGGTGCGTTCGGGCGATACCGAATTCCCGTTCCGGCAGGACAGCGATTTCTGGTACCTCACGGGCTTCGGCCAGCCCGATGCCGTCGCAGTCCTGCGCGCCGAAGGCGACCCGGGCTTTACGCTCTTCGTCCTCCCGCGCGATCCCGGAGCCAAAACCTGGACCGGCTACCGGCCCGGAACCGAAGGAGCGATCGCCGACTACGGGGCCGACGCGGCCTTCCCGGTGGCGAGCCTGAAAGAGCGGCTCCCCGGGCTTCTCGAAGGCGTAACGCGCATCCACCACAGCCTGGGACGCGACACCGCACTCGACGCCAATATCCTCGCTGTGCTCGACGACCAGCGCCGTCGCTCGCGGACCGGCGTGGTGCCCCCGTCGGAAATCGTCGACCCGCGCGCGCGGCTCCACGAGATGCGACTGCGCAAGGAGCCCCGCGAGATCGAATGCATGCGACGCGCAGCGGCCATCACCGCGGCGGCGCACCAGGGCGCGGCGCGCATCGCCCAGGGCGGCCGCTTCGAATACGAACTGCAGGCCGAACTCGAGTACGCCTTCCGCCGCCTCGGCGGCAGTGGCCCCGCCTACGGGAGCATCGTGGGCGGTGGGCAGAACGCCACCGTGCTGCACTACATCGCCAACGACCAGCCGCTTCGCGACGGCGACCTGGTGCTGATCGACGCCGGCGTCGAATTCGAGGGCTACGCCGCGGACGTGACGCGCACCTACCCGGTGGGCGGACGCTTCGAAGGCTACGCCCGGGCCGTCTACGAGGTCGTCCTTGCGGCACAGGAAGCGGCACTCGCTGCCTGTCGCCCGGGCACCGACCTCGATGCGATCCACGAAGGGACACTCCGGAGCCTGGTCGAGGGGATGATCGACCTGGGATTTTTCGAGGGCCCGGTGGACGCCGCGATCGAAGCCGAGCGCTTCCGTCCCTACTACATGCACCGCACCAGCCACTGGCTCGGTCTCGATGTCCACGACGTCGGGAGCTACAGCCGGGACGGCAAGCCCCGGCCGCTCGAAGCGGGGATGGCCTTCACCGTGGAGCCGGGCCTCTACGTGCCGATGAACTCCCCGGACCCCGGCAGCGAAGCCTTCCGCGGCATCGGTGTGCGCATCGAGGACGACGTGATCGTCACCGAGAGCGGCATCGAAAACCTGAACCGCGCGATCCCGAAACAAATCGAGGCGCTGGAAGCCTGGGTTCGCGGAGACTGAGCCGGACCCCGGAGCCGCTCTGGTAGAGCCGCTTCGTCAAGCCCCCAACGGAGAATCGCAGCATGCCCGAGATCAAGAGTCTGCTGAAGGAAGAACGCGTCTTCGAGCCCGATGCCGCCTTCGCCAGGCAGGCGAACTGGAACAAGAAGACCGTCGCCGAGTACCGCAAACTCGGAGCGACTTCCCCGAAGCGCTTCTGGGCGAAGATGGCGAGGGAGAACGTCTCGTGGTTCTCGCCGTGGAAGAAGGTCCTCGACTGGAAGCCCCCCTTCGCGAAGTGGTTCGTCGGCGGAAAGCTGAACGTCTCCTACAACTGCCTAGATCGGCATCTCGAGGGTGAGAACGCCTGGCGCCGCAACAAGGCAGCCATCATCTGGGAGGGCGAGCCCGGAGATTCGCGCGTCATCACCTACGCGGAACTGCACCGCGAGGTGTGTCGCTTCGCGAACGTGATGAAGGGCCTGGGCATCAAGAAGGGCGACCGCGTCGCGCTCTACATGCCGATGATCCCCGAACTCGCCATCGCGATGCTGGCGTGCACCCGCATCGGGGCGACCCACAGCATCGTCTTCGGCGGGTTCTCCGCCGAGGCGCTTCGCGACCGCATCAACGACGCCGGCGCAAAGCTCGTGGTCACCGCCGACGGGGGCTTTCGCAAGGGGGAAGCCTTCCCGCTGAAGCCCGCCGTTGACGAAGCCTGCAAGAAGACCCCCTGCGTCGAGAACATGGTGGTGGTGCAGCGCTGTGGCAATCGCGTCTCGATGAAGCGCCGCCGCGACCACTGGTGGCACGAGTTGATGGCCGAGGCCAGCCCCTCGTGCCCGCCCGCGAAACTCGACGCCGAGCACCCGCTGTTCATCCTCTACACCAGCGGAACGACGGGGAAGCCGAAGGGCATCCTGCACACCACCGGCGGCTACCTCACCCACGTAACGACCACCGCCAAGGCGATCTTCGACCTCAAGGATTCGGACGTCTTCTGGTGCACTGCAGACATCGGCTGGATCACCGGGCACTCCTACGTGGTCTACGGGCCGCTCTCCAACGGCGCCACCACCGTGATGTACGAGGGAACGCCGACCTCGCCGGGGCCCGACCGCTGGTGGGCATTGATCGAGAAGTGGGGCGTCAACATTTTATACACCGCGCCCACCGCGATTCGCACCTTCATCCGCCTGGGCGACGAGCACCCGAAGAGCCACGACCTGTCTTCGCTGCGCCTGCTCGGAAGTGTCGGCGAGCCGATCAATCCCGAGGCCTGGATCTGGTACCACCGCGTGATCGGCGGGGGGCGCTGTCCGATCGTCGACACCTGGTGGCAGACCGAAACCGGCGGAATCATGATCACGCCGCTTCCCGGAGCAGTGGCGACGAAGCCCGGCTCGGCCACGCTGCCCTTCCCCGGGATCCACGCCGAGGTTCTCGACCAGGAGGGTCGCCCCGCGAAGGCCCCCAACGGCGGCTTCCTGGTGCTGCAGCATCCCTGGCCCGGAATGCTGCGCGGAATCTGGGGAGACCCGAAGCGCTATCGCGAGCAGTACTGGAGCCAGTACCCCGACACCTACTTCGCCGGCGACGGCGCACATCGCGACCGGCGGGGATATTTCTGGGTGATGGGGCGGATCGACGACGAGATGAATATCTCGGGCCACCGCATCGGCACCATGGAAGTCGAGAGCGCACTCGTCTCGCACAGGGATGTCGCCGAAGCGGCAGTGGTGGGGCGCC
Organism: uncultured Pseudomonadota bacterium; assembly: GCA_913054385.1. Classification (GTDB taxonomy): domain Bacteria; phylum Myxococcota_A; class UBA9160; order UBA9160; family UBA4427; genus JAYGCV01. The sequence continues at coordinate 3,760 of CAJXIC010000001.1, read as the reverse complement.
CGGACGCCATCACCGGCACTGCGATCGTCGCCTTCGTCACTCAGAAGGGCGGAGCGAAGGCGGGGGATGCCCTCGCCGCCGCGCTGCGAAGCCACGTCACGAAGCAGATCGGCGCGATCGCAAGGCCCGCGGACATCCGCTTTACCGACGCCCTGCCCAAGACCCGCTCGGGAAAGATCATGCGACGCCTGCTGCGCGACGTGGCGGCCGGAAAGAAAACCGCCGGCGACACCTCGACCCTCGAGGACCTGAACGTGCTGGCCGCGCTGCGCGGAGACGACGAGAGCTAGCCTGTCCTATACGGCATAGGACACTGTTCCACCGTCACGCGACTTCGGGATGGCTGGCTCGAGTACTTCCTGGGGGTCGTTTTGGCGGCTTACCGGGAGTTTGAGAGCCGGGTGGCCGGGTATTTAAAATCGGGAATCAATTCCCGATCTTCCGAACCATGCTTTCACGCCTCGTTGAACCGCGACTCCGCCGAGCCCTGCGAGAGCAGCCTGCCGTCGCGTTGCTGGGACCTCCGCGACATCGTTCAGGCGAGCCTTCGATCGAGAGCCCGAGTTCAGAGGGTATGCGGGTTCACCAACACGCCACCGTCGGCCACCATGCTGTGGCCGGTGACGAACGAGGCGCGGTCCGAGCAGAGGAAGGCCACGACGTCGGCGATTTCAGAGGGCTCGGCCAGGCGACGCATGGCGTGGGTGGCGACGCTCGCGGCTTCGGAACCCTCCACCGTCTCGAAGTAATGCGCGATGGCCTCGGTGCGCACGCCGCCGGGACAAACTGCGTTCACGCGGATGCCGCGCTGTGCGTACTCTGCCGCCGCGGTTTTGGTGAGCGCAATCACACCGCCCTTCGCCGCGCTGTAAGCCGCCTGGTGGGCTTCGCCCTTGATGCCCGAGACCGAGGCGACGTTCACGATCGCGCCGCCGCCAGAGGCCTCAAGCGCTGGGAGTTCATATTTCAGACACAGCCAGACCCCGGTGAGCGAAACATCGAGGGCACGCTGCCAGGCCTTGGGCTCAATCGCGGGCACCGGCGCGAAACCTGCACCCGCAGCGGCGTTGTTCGAGGCACAGTGCAGCGCACCGAAGTGTTCGAGCGTGGCCGCCACCATCCTCTCGACATCGGCTTCCTGCGACACGTCGGCTTCGACGAAGAGCGCTTCGCCCCCCTCGGCTTCTACCAGACGCACGGTCTCCAGGCCCGATTCGCTGCGCCGATCCACCACCACCACCCGGGCCCCATCTCGCGCGAAGGTGAGACAGGTGGCGCGACCGATCCCGGCGCCGCCGCCCGTCACCAGCCCGACCTTCCCCTCGAGGAGTCGCATCAAGAAGCCCTCCGCCGGGTGCATGCCGACGCCCCCCGAGACTAGGACAGGCGACGGAAGCAGCGATTCACCGAATCGGGTTGCCGAGGTGGGAGAGGCGCTCGCTGGAATCGGCGGCGGCCGCCGCCGGCAGTGCGCAATCGAGCTGTGAAATCGGTTCGCCGATGTCGGCGCGGCCTGCACCCCGCCGCAGGATCTCGAGCAGGGCGACGGCTCCCTTCGCGGCGTTTCGCGAGACCCTGGGCCGCATCCCGTCTAGCCCTCGAGGGCGATCCCGTAATGATCGGTATAGGGACGAAGGCGCTCGCGCAATTCGGCCGGGGCAAACCCCCATTCTTCGGGGGTGTAGCGGTGGATGCCAAATTTCCCCCGCGGTTTCGCTGCCACGTACTCGCGAATTCGCTCGGCGTGATCGTCTCCGAGTTCGCGGCCCATGTCGGCGTAGGCACAGCGCAGGGTCTCCACCGGATCCTGCATCAACTGCTGGAAGTGGACGTCGACGAAACGCGCCGGGAGCCTCCCGCCCCGGCGCTCTTCGATCACGCCGAGCAGCGCGGCGCTGAAGACGGCGTCGATCACCTTCACCATGAGACCGAGATCGAGTTCGTCGGTACGCATCCAGCGGGCCATGGCGGTGGTGCTCACCGTCGAGGGCATCGTCTTCAGCGGGTCGCGGTGGGTCTGAATCACCCAGCAATCGGGATAGGTCTCAAAGAGCAGCCCCAGGGTCATCAGGTGCGCCGGGGTCTTGAGCAGCCAGGTGCGCTCGGGCTCCCCGTGCTGCAACCACTGGAGGAGTTGCTTGTGGTAGCGGTAGGAGACGGGCATCTCCGGGAGCCATTCGAGGAGCGTCGCCACCATCGGCCAGTGACTCCCCGCAAAAGAAGGGGCGGTGAGCGTCACGCACTCGACCGGAAGATCCGATCGCAGCTCGTGGATCGCGGCGAACTCCGGGGCCACGTCGGCCCAAAACTCCTGCTCGCATTCCGAGAACGAAAGACGCGGGTCCGTGGCCGACTTGGCGTCGACCGGCCCGGTCGAGAGCGGAACCGGGTGGAGACCCTCGAAGGCCAGCGGCGCGCGCAGTTCGGGATCGAGGGAGAGCAACTCGAAGAGGATCGTGGTGCCCGAACGCGCCGGGCCGGTCACCACCAGTGGAGCCCGCACCGCCTGCTTTTCGATGGCGGGATCCTGCGCGAGTTCGCGGAGCAGACGGCCCCGGGAAAGCAACGAACGGGCGATCTCCTGCCGGGTCATCAAGCGACCGACGGTGTGCATGGCGCTGCGGTCGAGTTCGTCGACCAGCTGAAAGAAGCGATCACCAAAGCCCGGATCCCCCGGGTCTTCGAAACCCGACTCAGGGATGCCGAGCAACTCCACCGCATCGCGCCGCAGCCTATTGGCATCGAGAGGAACCAGGTGTCGGGCCCCTCCCACCGAATCGCCCATCGCGTTGATGCGACGCACCCAATCCGGACGCGGATAGCGTTCGGCCATCGTCTTCATCGCTGAACTCGGGTGGGGCATCGGCACCTCTCGCAGGCGGGCGGATGCATAGCCTATCGAAACAGGTCACCCGCCCTCAAAACGGAAGCGAAGCCCGGCGCGGCTTCCCGAACCGCGCCCCCTGACTTAGACTCGATTCCCGGGCGACCGTCATCCTTCCCATCCAACACTTCCCATTCGACACCCTTTCCGTTCAGCATGACTAGAAGGTTCCGCGCGTGCTCGATCACCACGACCTGCGATCACCAGCGCGCCCCCGCGCGATCGCCTCGGTATCCGACCCGGTCGGAGCGGCCATTCGCGGACGCCTCTTGCGACGCTACAAGCGCTTCCTCGCCGACGTCGAAACCGACGCGGGGGAGCGCCTCACCGTCCACTGTCCGAACCCGGGGAGCATGCGCGGAATGAACACGCCCGGCATGGCCGTGCGTTGCAGCACCAGCGATGCCCCCCACCGAAAGCTACGTCACACCCTCGAGATGGTTCGCAGCGGGCGCATCTGGGTAGGGGTGCACACCCTGCGCGCGAACCGCGTCGCCGCGCGCCTTTTCGAATCGCGAAGCCTCCCGGCCTTTCGCCGGCACGATTCGGTCCAGCGCGAGATCAAGGTCGGCATGAACACCCGGCTCGACTTCGCGCTGCACCGAAAAGGCGATGCACAACCCACCTACATCGAAGTGAAGAGCGTCACCCTCGCCGCCGGACGCCGCGCGCGCTTCCCCGACAGCGTGACCGAGCGCGGCCGCAAACACCTCGAGGTGCTCAGCCACCTCCGCAGCCGGGGTGCCCGCGCGGCACTGCTCTTCGTGGTGCAAAGGGCGGACTGCGACTCGGTCGAGCCGGCAGGCGACATCGACCCCGAGTACCAGGAGGCGCTGTGCCGTGCGGCCGAAGCGGGGGTCGAGATCTGGGCCGTGG